>JANLUX010000103.1:0-7758 GCA_031363705.1 Bacteroidota bacterium | reverse complement strand
TATGAACAACGGAATCCGAATATTTTCGGTGCTGTACGGCTAGCACCTGATAGTAAAATTTACATGACAAGTGGATATAACTGGGGTTTCCCGCAATATCCTTATCCCGATACCGTAAGAAATGTTTATAATGAAAACTTGAGCGTTATAAATTATCCGGATAGTCTCGGTGCTGCATGTAATTTTCAGCCATTCTCATTTTATCTTGGAGGCAAAAGAACTTATGCAGGTTTGCCAAACAACCCTAACTATGGTCTCGGCAGATTTGTAGGTTCTACATGTGATACACTTAACGTAAGTGTTGGTGAGTTGGAAGTAAATAATAAGAAGGAGTTGTTTGTGTTTTATCATAGCAGTTGGCAAACTGTATTTATTAATGCCAAACATTTAAAAGGAATGAAATATGAGTTGCATGTTTTTGATTTAATGGGTAAAGAAGTTTACACAGAGGCAGGCAAATTAAGTTCCGAATACTTTACAAGAGATTTAAACTGCATTGCTTTTGCAAAGGGAATGTATATTGTAAACTTAGCCACTGACAAAGAAGTTATCAGTAAGAAATTTATGAAGCAATGAAAAGGTTAAATAAATGAGTATTTCAGATTATTTGCAGGCAATATACTTCGTGCATGTCCTTGTAAATGGTTTGGAAAAGGAAACACATCGTTTGACAATTATCAGGTAATTTCAAAATTAAAGAGTGATGCTGTCGCATCACTCTTTTTATTTTATATGCTTAAAAAAATTATCTTTTTAATTATTATTAGTTCTTCTGAACTAATAGCTCATAACCAAAACAGTATATGGTGTTTTGGTGATAGCGCAGGCATTGATTTTGGCAATCTTTCAAATCCAATTCCGATAACTACGAGTGTTGTAAGTAAAGGAAGTTGTACAAGTATTTCGGATAGCAGTGGGCAGTTATTGTTTTATGCGAATAACAGGACTGGAAACTTGGCAATTTCAACCCGGGTTTGGAATAAACAGAATACTATTATGCAGAATGGCGATTCTATTGTGGGGGAAGGGCTGTATAATGAATTAACCATTGTGCCTGATGACAGTAATCAATTTTATTTATTCATCACCTGTACAGTATTTCCGGGTAGTGAAGGATTTTATTATTGTAAAATAGATATGAATTTAAACGGAGGTTTAGGGGCAGTTACGCAAAAAAATATTCAACTCCTGAATTTTGAAATTGCTGATTGTGTTCAGGCGATTAAACATGGTAATGGCAGAGATTGGTGGGTGCTTGCAAAACTTTCCGGTCCTGGTAATACCCAGATTAACAGATTTTTTGTTTATCTTATTTCTCCAAACGGTATTTCTAATCCAATAATTCAGGATTTCGGAAATGTTACAGATGGAGATTTTGAAAAGATTGTATTTAATAATCAGAAAAATAAATTTATGCTAATTAATTTTATAGGTTTCATGGGCGATTATGATTTCGACAGATGTACAGGTATTATTTCCAATCCAAGTATTATTTTCCCTGAACTATCATCAAATTACAACAGATTTTTCTGGGAAGGAGCTTATTCTCCTAACGATAGTTTATTCTATGCTACAACAACTTGGAATACCTTTCCGCAAGATACTTCTCGTCTGTTGCAATTTAATTTATTTTCTGCAAATATTCCTGCAAGTTGCGATACATTATTTGAAAGCAGAAATCCTAAAAATTTCGGTGCTGTCAGGTTAGCTCCTGATAATAAAATATATATGACAAGCTTTTATAACTGGGGTTTTCCTGGTTATCCATATCCTGATAGCGTAAGAAATGTTTATAACGAAAATCTTAGTGTAATCAATTATCCTGATAGCCTTGGTACTGCCTGCAACTTTCAACCCTACAGTTTTTATCTCGGTGGTAAGCGAACTTACTTTGGCTTGCCCAATAACCCTAACTACGGTCTCGGCAGGTGGATAAGTTCTCCATGTGATACACTGAACGTAAGTGTTGGTGAGTTGGAAGTAAATAATAAATGGGAGTTGTTTGTGTTTTATCATAGTAGTTGGGAAATGCTTTTTATCAATGCACAAAATATAAAAGGAAGAAACTGCCTATTGCAAATTTTTGATATTAATGGAAGAGAAGTTTTTTCATCTGCAAAAAACACCCAGCCGCCTTATTTCACACAAGATGTTGATGTGGTCAGTTTGAGCAGTGGTATGTATGTGGTAGCCTTAACAACAGAAAAAGAGAAACTGGTTAAGAAATTTATCAAGCAATAGTCAACTTAGCGAAGCGGCCTCATTAACTCCATTAAAAAAACTCACATTAATAATCATGTAAATCATCCTGATCATAAAAATCATGGTTCAGACAATTTTACCCTTGTATCCCGATAGCTTATCTTTCTGGGGGTGAGGCAATCAGAACATCCTATTCATTTCCTTTATAAGCTATTCAGGATTAAAAGAAAAGCCGGATAAGTCAATGCTGAACTTTTCCTTCTATCAATCATTCAATTTACTTTTTGGCGGATGTAATTTCCCCAGCTCAATCAGGTAAAGTTTAACTCGTCCAGCACTTATATTTAAATGGCCTGCCATCTCCTCAATAGAATAATCATTAAACATATTCTTAACCATTTCTTTATCCTTATCGCGCTTGCTAAGCTCCGTCTCCTCTTTCCTTACATTGTTTCTTTCATTCTGCCGCCCATCACTGGCAATATCCATTTTTTTTATTTTTCCGGTCATGCCCCTTTTTCTGACTACATCATTGCCGCCCCTTACACTTTTCTTTGATTCTGTTTCATAAACCCGTTGATCCACTGCTCCTTTTTGATCAGCCCATTCTGCAAGTTTATTTTTAAATGCATAATCGGCAAGACTGTTGCAACCTTCCGTTTTTACTTTATTAACAATATTGCTGCAATGTTTCCTTATAGTATTAGGTGCACAACATAAAATTTCCGCTGCTGATTTATAGCTCACACCTGCAACCCTTAATTTCAAAATCTCAATTTCCCGCTCAGTAAGTCCCTCCCTTTCAGTCCCTCCTTCTCCATTAATCAGCAGTTGGCAAACCATCGGGCAGCAGTAAAGGTTGCTGTCTTTAAAAGAATGCTCAAGTGCCTTCACAATATTTTCAGTCAGTTTACTTTTATGTACCAGTCCTTTTATTTTCAATTTCAATTTATGCCGCAGGTAATAAGCTTCTATTCTTTCAGTAATTAGCAACACGTTGATATTTTTGTTTTCCTCCCGCAAATAATCTATTATATCTTCTCCATGTTGATATAAGAATGCATCCGATATTATAAGGGTAGCATGCCCATGTTCATTAATGAATGTTTTAACATCATGCATGGTACCAGCATAAAATGTTGTAAAGGGATGGTGTCTTAACACAGCTTTTAATGCATAAAAAATAACTTCATCTGTATCAGCTGTAATTACCGGTTGATTAGTTTTCATATTATAAGGTTAAATTTAATTTATAATTACACGCTTGTTATGTTGTTGTACTTTGTCTGTTAGTAAGTGTCACTGTTTATTAAATAAGCGGTGAGGGTACTGCCTTACAAAAAAAATATAAATTCCAGCCATTGGTTTATGCCATCAGGAAACTTTTTTCACATCCTGTTGTTAAGAAAAACACTATAAATCTGTAAGGGGGTTACAAATTCACATGCTACTTAAGTGTAGTTTTTTATATACTACTTAAGTAGTATCGTTTTAATTCATTGTCCTGTATTAAAACATTTTTGGCGGTCCGGTTCAGGTCCGTCATTGCTTAATGAAACAACCATGCAAAAAAAGTAAGCGTACTAATACCAAAATTTAAAAAAAACATTTATATGAAAAAGAAAATTATTACCGTAGCACAAATGAGTCTTGAGTTGCAATTCTTCTTTGCAGCCAACCAGGCAAAAGTTAACACATTCACTCCTCTTCAGGATGCAACCGTTGATTTAATCTCGCGAAACGATTACATCCGTACTTTGCAAAATCAGGTGCAGCAGGGAATTAAAGGGTTTGCTTTCAGTAAAAAACTATTGCGTTCAGTATTGGCAAATCAATGCGAACCCATGCGCAAAAAAATACAGGCTTGCGCTTCAGCAAATGGTAACAGTCAGTTATTTAAAGACGCTCAAATACCTAAGTCTGCTATTATGTATGGAAGGTCCTTAGTTTCTCTTGCTAATGCACAGAATATATATGATATGGCTAACGGTTTAAGCGCTCCTGATAAAACAACTTATAACATCACCCCTTCCCTGCCCCTGCTCTCTGCTGCCATTTCTGCCTTCGAGTCTGCTTGCACAGCAAGGCGCAATGCGGTGGTTTCACGTCAAACAGTAAATGAAATCTTATTGGCTGCTGTTAAAGACAACATGTTGTTTATTCGCAATACCCTTGATCCGCTAATGGGTAACTTTTATGCCGATCACGAATTCTTTATAGGTTATAATAACGCACGTATCCTTATTGATAGTCCTTCTCATCATGCACAGATAAAAGGTACTGTTACTGATTCTGTCACTAACCTGCCTTTGCAGCGTGTTAAAGTTACGGCAAGCAATGGAACAAAAATTTTCGAAGACATCACCGATTTAAAGGGTATATACAAAATTCCTGTTAGTCCTGAGTTATACGATGTAAAATTTGAATTGCCATCTTTTACCACTGAAAACATTCAGGCAGTGGTTGATTCTGGCGAAACTCAAAAAATAAGTGTATCACTTCATCCTTCACTATAAATAAAAAGTGTGTGGTTTTTGCTTTAAAGCAAAAACCACACATTACTCAAATTAAAACTTATACAAAAAATTAAAAAATCAATCCATGAAAAAAGATATTATTTCAGTCGCTCAAATGTGCTTCGAAGTCCAATATTACTTCGAAACAAATCAGCCAAAAGTAGATGCCTTCGATCCTCTTGCCGCAGCTAATCAGGACTTAATAATCCACAATAATGAAATCCGTAACAGGCAAAACCAGGTGCAGCAGGTAATCACAGGTTTCGCCTCTGACAAAAAACAGCTGCGCCTTCAATTAGCAAACCATTGCGATGTGATGCGAAAAAAATATCAGGCTTGGTGTACTTACAATGGTGACAACACCATGTTTAAAAATGCCAATATCACAAAGTCATCTGTTAAATATGGTTCAGCAATAAAAGCCCTTTCCAGAGCTCAAAATATTTATAACCTGGCAAACGGATTAAATGCCGGGGATAAAACCACTTATAATATCGCACCTTATCTCCCATCTTTTCAGGCAGCTATTGCTGCATTTGGTGTTGCCTGTAATGCCACACGCAATGCAGTGGTAACTCGTAAAACTGCTAATACAATGTTGGTCAGTGCAATCAAATCAACCATACAGTTTATACGTGCCAATTTAGATCCGCTTATGGGTAATTTTGAATTAACTGATCTGGATTTTTATATAGGCTATACCAATGCACGTAAAATAATCCATAGTTCAAGTCATCATTCGCAGATTAAAGGCATTGTTACTGATGCTGTCACAAACCAGCCATTGCAGCGTGTTAAAGTAACTGCAACTAATGGTACTGTCATTTTTGAAGAAATGACCAATTCAAATGGACAGTACAAAATTCCTGTCAACCCTGAATTATACGATGTAAAATTTGAATTACCCTCCTATTCACCCACAGATGTTCAGGTAGTAGTAGATTCGGGTGAAACACAAAAGGTCAACGTTTCATTACAGCATACATCTTAAAATAATAATTGATCAATGCTTAAAACCTTCTACCCGCTTTAAGCGGATAGAGGGTTTTTTTATTCTTTAATAAGTATTAGCATTCTTCCTCAGCTGTTCTTCTCATCAAAATCCAATCTTCCTATACCACATCTTCCTAAACACTTCATCCCAATTCGAAGTCGTCTTCCATCTTTCTGGGAGAGGGGCCGGGTGTGAGGCGGGCAATTCATAAAAACCTTAATACCATAATAATCATATCTGAACGTCTCACCTCTCAAACCATAAACTATAGAATATCTATTTTTGAACACTTATGGCAGAATTGATTTGCAGGCGCATTATCATATTGAACATCTGTGTGCTGATGACTTCTGTTTCATTCGCTCAGCTTACGGTTATAGAAAAATTCGACAAGCTATTATTAAATGAGAATTTCGATAGTAGCAACACTAACTGGAGCACTGTTTCCAATGCCGATAATCTTCTGATTGTGCAGGAGGGTGAATACATCATGCATCGCAAATCCTCAGTTTCGCCCTATGCTTTGATGGGAAACTTTACCAATGACCTTTCTGTTTTTAAGTTAATTGCTTCGCTCAAGCTCGACCGCACTTCCGCTCCTGAAGGTAGCATCGGTTTAATCTTTATGGCTCAGCCCGATGGCAAGGGTGGATTTATTTTTGAGATCAATAAAAACAGTTACCGGCTGCGTCAGATTAACCGGGGAAGCTATAAATATTTATCAGGAACGGCTAAGACAAGTGGCTGGGTGGAGTCCAACTTTGTGAAAACATTAAACCTTCCCAACCTGGTGGAGGTTAGAACAGCTCAGAAGAAATATGATATCCTGTTAAACAATAATTATCTGATGGGGTTCAGTGAACCTGCTTACACATCGGGTAATTTTGGTTTTATCATTGGCCCTGCAAGTAAGGGTAAAGCTGATTTTCTTTATCTGTTCACCACCTTAAAAGACAGTAACAACGATACTGACGGTTTATCAAACAAGACCGGTGACAATAGCGAAAACACCCGCGAATCAGATGTGCTTGCCCTGGTGGAGTCCATCATTACACTTAAAACACAAATCAACAAGTTAACTGAGGATAATGATGATTTAAAACAGATGCTGCAGGCAATGCGCAGTGGTGAGAAAGAAAACGAAAAGCTGAAAGAAAATTTTGAAAAGCAGATAAAAGATATGGAAGCACGCATTAAAAGATCAACCATGGCTTATGATTCTTTGATGAAAGCGAATGCGGAGTTAATGCATTACAGAGAAATGGTGATGGGAAATGATAATGGTGACCTGGTGATCAACCTGAGCAGAAACCTGAAGAAAGAGAAAGCAATCAATGACGACTTATTAAAAACAAACAGGCTGCTTACTGACTCATTGTTGATGCTGAAGAATGAATTAAAACCCCTGAAGGCAACTACGAAAGATAAAGATGGCACCGTTAACACTCAGAAAAACAAACCTGCCAGAGATTCAATCCCTGATAAGAAGCCGGAGAAAAAAGAATTTGTATTACCAAAAGAAAATTAAAAGGTTACCAATTAACGAATCAATTACCAATGTTACAAATCTTCGCAAATACCTTAATGACCCAATTACCTTAATAACTTAATAACTACTCCATGTCAACTGAGAAAGAAGCACGCAAAATAACTACCCACACCCTGCAGGAAATGAAACGCAAAGGCGAAAAGATTTCTATGCTCACCGCTTACGATTTCAGCCTTGCCGGGATAATAGATGAGGCAGGCATTGATGTGATACTGGTGGGCGATAGCGCAAGTAATGTGATGGCAGGTCATGAAACCACGTTACCTATCACACTCGACCAGATGATCTATCATGCCGCTTCAGTGGTGCGTGCCGTTAAGCGTGCATTAGTAGTAGTTGACCTGCCCTTTGGTTCTTACCAGGGCAACAGTAAAGAGGCATTGAACTCTTCTATCCGTATCATGAAAGAATCAGGTGCCCATGCAGTGAAATTAGAAGGCGGCTATCTCGTAAAGGAATCTGTTGAACGCATCTTATCAGCAGGCGTTCCGGTGATG
>JANLUX010000342.1:0-2099 GCA_031363705.1 Bacteroidota bacterium | reverse complement strand
CTGTAAAAAATGGAAGTGCAACTGTTAATGTTTGAAATGGGAACCATCCCTGTAAAATCTATTCTCTTAAATCCTGAAGAAAGCAACAGTTGATACGAAGTATTGTAATCTTCGCGGTCAGTATTGTCAAACACAATTATTCCATCATCAGTAAGTTTCAGCAAGGCATGTATAAGGCAGTTATTTCTGTCTTCACCATCAATTATTATGATATGATAGTTTTCAATTGCATTTAATACTTCTCTTGCATAGTCTCCGTTTTCCTGTAATTCTTTAAAATCTATTGCAGAATTAGAAGGAACCAGCTTATTCATTTTATCATACCAACTCTTATTATGTTCAACAGATTTGATAGTTTTAATTCTCTGTGAATACCATAATGTAGAATTTCCACAACCAAACTCAAACACAGCAAAATCTTTTTTAAGACGTGGTTCAATAAATTTAATAAACGGATAGGTGCACCAGGGAATTGGTTGTCCGTTTTTGTCAATACTTTCTTTTGTGTAAAAGCTACGGTACCAGCCCTCATCTATCAAAGCTCCATTAAGCATCAGCTGTACCGGTCCACCAATTTTTAGTGCATTCAATAGAGACCAAATAATTTTTTTTATTTTTTTCAAAGGGAATTCAATATTTATAAGATGCAAAGAAAAGAAAAGCGGGTGATACTAATTGCTGAAGCCACTTTAACATTCTTATTATTGATTCCAATATTATTGCTATTAAAGTATTTTTGCTTTACCTGTTTTAATTAATGCCGGACACATTCACTCCTTTTATTTCCATTATTACCGTAGTTTACAATGCAAAACAAGCATTGGAATCCACAATCAATAACATCCTTTCGCAAACTAACCGGTCTTTTGAATATATTGTTATAGATGGTGGATCAACAGATGGCACTGTGGATATTATTAAACAACATGAAGCTCATATTGCCTATTGGGTGAGTGAACCTGATAAGGGTTTGTATGATGCAATGAACAAGGGATTAAGTGTGGCAAGGGGTGAATACATCTGGTTTATGAATGCTGGTGATTTGATTTATGATAACCATGTGATTGAAAACATTGCAAAACTTTATTCACCCGACACAGATATTTTTTATGGAGAAACGGTGATGATTGATGCACTTGGAAATGTATTGGGAGACCGAAGGCTGAAAGCACCTGAAACGCTCACTTATGAAAGTTTAAAACAAGGTATGGTTGTATGTCATCAGTCTTTTATTGCAAAAAAAGCGCGTTGTGTATTTTATGATACACAATATAAGATTGCAGCAGATATTGACTGGATGATAAAGACACTAAAGAGCAGCCAAAAAATTGTGAATATGCATCAATACATTACCCGGTTTAAGGATGATGGATTATCAAAAAAAAATATTCCCAGGAGTTTAAAAGAGCGGTTTAAAATAATGATGCATCATTATGGAATTACTTCAACCATACTTAACCACTTTCGCTTAGGAGCCAACTTTTTTCTTTACGTTTTGCGTAACGGGAGGTTCTGATTGTGATTGTTTTTTTAAACCAATAATTGAAAATCCAATAATCAGAATAACAATTAGCGATGAACCAGCCAACGCAATTTTTTGTGTTAAATAATAATCCTGTGGTTCAAATTTGAATTTAATTTCATGGGTACCTGCCGGTACACGCATGGCACGCAAAACATAATTCACTCTGAAATGATCAGCTTTTTTTCCATCCACATATGCCTGCCATCCGTTAGCATAATATATTTCTGAAAACACAGCAAGTTGTTCACTGCTTGCCTGTGTTTTATAATCTGCTTCGTTAGGTTGAAAATGTGTAAGCGTAATACTTGCACTATAATCAGGTTGAAGCTTAAAACCATTCAATTGATTTTTGAATCGTTCATCAATTATAGCAATGCTCCTTGGATCAAAATTACTGAGTGCGCTCAATTCACTATCAGCATTGGCAACCCATTTTATATCACGTACAAACCAGGCATGTCCTAATGCGCCAGGGTTTAATTGTGCAACTGGTTGTTGTGCGCCTTGTGGCTGTACAATAAAATATTTTGTATTCAGCATATTCAAAACCTGCATATTGTTTTTGCTGATCTGG
>JANLUX010000032.1:0-11654 GCA_031363705.1 Bacteroidota bacterium | reverse complement strand
CAAAAAATCAAACCGCAAAAAAGAAAGATTCAAAACAAAAATTGCAACCGGTTGCATTTGCCTCTAATAAAAGAGTAATTATTTTTCTTGCAGTCTATTTAATATTTCAATTTTTATTTCCTTTCAGGTATTTATTATTTCCTGGAAATCCTGAGTGGTATGGAGTGGGTCAGCGATTTTCGTGGCGGATGAAAATTCAGCATCGTGATTATACAGAAATTAAATTCACCGTGGTTGATTACACCAATAAGCGGTTAATGGATTTGGATCCGGCAGAATATCTTACTTACGCACAAATTCAATCACTTATTCTTGATCCAAAGATGATTTACCAGCTGGCAATGTTTCTTGGTAAAGATGCGAGAGTAAATGGAATCTCCGGTGCAGGCGTTTATGCAGCTGTGAAAGTTAGGTTTAACGGAAGAAGTGAACAATACATTTTAAATCCTGAAACAGATCTGATGAAAATAAAATATAATTCACTTGATTTGAGAAACTGGGTGTTGCCGTTGAAAAATTCTTAGAATGAAATCAGCTGCTAAAGAAATATTAAATCAACTAAATGAAATGCACAATCCGAAAGGAGTGCAATCCATGGCTCGCTTTGCATTACCAACTGAAAATGTTTTTGGAATCAGCATGCCTGTTCTGCGTAAAACAGCAAAATCAATTGGAAAAAATCATGAGCTTGCATTGGAGTTATGGCAATTAAAAAATTATGAAGCAAGAATTGTGGCTGCGCTGATTAGTGAACCTGCAAAAGTTACAGAACAGCAAATGGAATCATGGGTAATAGATTTTGATAACTGGGCAATTTGCGATTGCTGCTGCGGTGAGCTATTTGATAAAACTCCTTTTGCTTTTGATAAAGCTATCGAATGGAGTTATGCTGAAGAAGAATTTATCAGGCGCGCAGGATTTGCCATGATGGCTGTGCTGGCTATGCATAATAAAAATGCGGCTGATAAAAAGTTTATTCCATTCTTTAAACGTATGGAAGAAGAGGCACACGATGAACGCAATTTTGTCAGGAAAGCTGTGAACTGGGCGTTGCGGCAAATAGGTAAAAGGAATATTACACTTCATTCAAAAGCAATAGCATGTGCGGAGAAAATTCAAAAGCAATCGCATAAAAGTGCAAAATGGATTGCAGCAGATGCATTGCGTGAATTGCATAATGAAAAAATTATTGAACGGATAAAAAATAAATCCAAATAGAAAATGACAAGCCATGCAACGTACTAAAGGGATTGATCGCAAATTTACATTTGATTTTCCCGAGGGATGGATATTGAATATTCTTGAGCGATTACGTGGCACTGCTGTTCGAATGGAGAATATGGTTAAAAATATTTCTCATGATCATCTTACCCAAAAAGTGAATGATAGTGGGAGTATTCAGGAACACATCGGTCATTTGCTGGATCTTGAAGAACTGCACGAAGGTCGCATTGATGATTTCATTGCAAGAAAAAAAATTCTGCGTGCTGCTGATATGACCAATGCAAAAACTATTGCTGCAAATCACAACCATACTGAGGTACAACTTTTATTAAATGATTTCAAAAAATCACGTGATCATTTTATTGGCAGACTGGAAATGCTGGATGATGAAACACAAAAGTTTAAATCACTTCATCCACGTTTGAAAATAATGATGCGACCAGTTGATATGGCTTACTTTACGGCAGAGCATGATGATCATCATCTTGCAAGCATAAGAATACTATTAGAAAAATTGTGAATATTATTTTAATGCTTAAATGGCCTTTTCTTAATCATGCCTCCTTTTGTATCTTTTATACTATTCATCACCACAAATGCATTCGGATCTATCTTATCAATTTCAACCTGTAGTTTGCTTATTTCAAGCCGCGTAATAACAGTGTAGATAATATCAATTTCACTTTTGTGACCATGTGAACCGAATCCGCGTTTGCCTTTATAAACCGTAACCCCTCTTCCAAGATTAGTGGTTATCATAATACGAATATCTTCACTGTGAGATGAAACAATGGTAATGCCGGTGTATTCTTCAATACCTTCTATAACAAAATCAAGCGTTTTGGATGCAGCAAGATAAGTGATCATTGAATAGAGCGCTGTTTCTACTGAAAGAAAATAAGCTGCCGAGGAGAAGACAAGAATGTTAATCATAATAATGATGTCACCTATTGTAGTTCCTAATTTACGGCTAAGGTAAATTGCTAAAACTTCGGTTCCGTCAAGTACGGCCCCACCGCGCACCGTAAAGCCAATTCCAGCTCCGAGAAAAAAACCTCCAAACACAGCTACTAAAAGTTTGTCGTGGGTTAACTCTGGAAAATGAATAGTTGCAACCACCAATGCAAGACCACAAATGGCTGCAGTTGCTTTAATAGCAAAATTTTTTCCGACAACATTATAACCTAAAATAATAAATGGAATATTAATAACTAAAAGAAGTATCGAAAGGGAAAAAGCAGTAAGTTCAGAAACAAGTAGTGCAATTCCTGTTGCTCCACCATCAATGAAATTGCTAGGTAATAAAAAGCTTTTAAGACCAAAGGCAGCAGAAAAAATTCCGATCGTAATAAGCATAGCATCTTTAAGTAAGTTATGCCATGCTATTTTTAGTTTATGAAATTCACGGGCTGTTTGATAACGGCTGACAGGTTTGTTTCCTGCCTGAGTCTTTTTGTGTCTGCCTGTTGCATAAATTATTAATTGCTGAAATAATGGACTCATGTTTTTTTTGATTTAATAATGGTTTAAATTAAATAAATACGGCATTGCGTATGAATGCCGTATTCTGAATTGTAAAGTTATTTTAGAACAAAGATTTTGGCAAGCACTAAAATTGTTATGATGATTCCAACAGTCATAACAACAAAACCAAGTCCGGTTCCCTTCTCTTTATCTTCAATTTGATTTTCCATGTGATCTATTTTATGTTTTAATTATAATAATATAATACCCTATAATGCTGAAAAAGATTCAACATACGATGAGTGCGTTTGAATAAAAAAAAATAAAGGAGGCTAAATCAGCAGAACCCTAAAGGAATTGTAAATGGGTGGTGAGGTGTTCAAACTGCGTATTAAATTGCAATAAAAAGTGATCTCGGAAGTGAAGTTTGAATCTATCAAGTGATGAATTGAGGATTTGATTTCAGGATTTACAACACGAAATAAAAGCGGAATGTTTTCAACGGTTTTTATGGAAGATTGAAGAATTCCATCTTTAAATACTATGACCGCATCATAGTCTATTTCTGTTCTGCCGGAATTAAAATTTTCATTTTGTTTAACAACGGCATTGTCATTAAAAGCGTTCGCATCATTACTAAATAAAAAAGTAAAGAGAAAAAATAATAAAAATAATAAATGCAGTATAAATTTCATGCTAAGCAAAGATAGAACTCTGCACTATCATAACTGCAAAAAGCAAACTGTTTTAATTTTTCGCTTTATCAATATTCTTCCGTTCTTCTTTTCTGTTTCCCTGCTTACCTTTCCTGCTATCCATATCATCTCTGATTTCAGGACGTGGTTTGTGACTCATTCCCTGTTTGTTTTGTTTATTGGAGGTGCTTCTTGATGTTTTCATTTCTTTATTTTTTTAAATTTAAACTCTATCCTCAATTATTCTGTTTTCGAGATATTGAATATTTATTTTAAAGATAAAAATAACATGCCATTAAGTGAATCATTTAATGAAGAGTAAAAATTCTGATAAGGCATATTTTTTTATAACATAGAGAAAAACAGAAACTATGAATTCAAAGAAAAATAAAAAAGAAGAAAATGAAACGCTGCCGGGTTATCCTCACTATCCTGAATCAGAAGATATTTTAGCGAATGAAAATAGAGTGGATGCTGATGTAGAAAATCTATCCCGTTCGCATAAGCATGGAGTGAATGAAATAAAACAAAATCCAGCGGAAGAAGTAAAAGTTGATTATTCACCAGAAATTGTTGAGGGAACTGAAGCTGATCTTACTCCCGATGACTTAAGAGCTTTAGGATCTCTTGATGGTGATCAGGATGGTGGCGAAGATGAAACCTTAATGACGAAAATTAAAATTGGTCCTGATCTTTTTGGTGAAGACCTTGATGTACCGGGTTCAGAGTTAGATGATGATGCAGAAGACATCGGCTCAGAGGATGAGGGAAATAATTATTACAGCCGGGGACAGGATTAATACCAGAAGAAAACAGGAGCAAAAAAAACCTCTTGAATTTCAAGAGGCTTTTTCAACAACTACTAACTAACTCAACTCATTTCAATATCGAAATTTTTTGATAGGACATATTGTTATTTATGTTCAGTCGTATGAGATACAATCCTGCCTCAAGTTTTGAAACATCAACCGGAATTTCTGATACACCATTCTGAATGGTTTCATCCATCAGATTTAAAATATATTTTCCTGTAATTGAATAAGCATCCAACATCACATGACTGGTTGATTGTAAATTAAATTTAACTGTTCCGGTTCCTGATAAGGGATTCGGATAGATGCTGTAAGAATAACTGTTTGCATGTTCATTTATTCCGACCATTGACATACGATTAGAATACACACTGTCACAATAAGTAAATGACCCGGCAGGACCACCCGCAGTTACACATACATAATACCAGCCGCTATCAGCATATTGATGTACAGGATTTAAGCCGCTGCCAAATGTGCCATCTCCAAAATTCCATACATATTGTGTTAATGCACAATTATTAAACACACCAAAATTTATTACACCATTTCCAAATGTCGAATCAGGATAAGAATAGAAAACAGGCACACATGAATTAGCGGGATTACCAACAACGATTGAATCGCAATAGGAATCGCAAATAGCACCGTTATAGTAGAGTGACAAACAAACAAGATAAGTTCCTGATGAAGCATATTGATGGAAAGGGCTGCTTTGCGTTGAACTGCTGCCGTCACCGAAATACCAGTATTGCCCAATGTAATTTCCTGAAGAAAGATTTGCGAACTGCACACCGTTTGAAGTATCAGGTGATGCTGAGAAATATGCCTGACAACCGGTAGAATTTCCAATGGTTACATAAGCGCAATAAGTACTGGTGCAGCTTGGTAAAAATGAGCTGATCGTAAGGCATACATAATAGGTTCCGTTTTGTGTAAAGGTGTGATTAGGATTTTGAGCAGTGCTATTCGTGCTGTCGCCAAAATCCCAGTAATAAGTAGAACCGCCCGTAGATAGATTTGTAAAGTTAACTACGCTTCCGTTTTGCGGATTATAACTGAAACTGAAATTTGCCTGGCACGAACCGGTGCTGGTGATGCTGATGCTGTCACAATATGTATCAGAACAAGTGAGTGCAGAATCAGTGACAGTTAAACATACCTGGTAATTTCCAGGCTGCACATAAGTATGAGTAGGATTTTGTGCATTCGAATTAGTGCCATCACCAAATGTCCAGCTATAATTTAATCCGGCTGTGTTGGCTGTATAGAAGTAAAATGTATTACCGTTATTCTGGTGACTGAACATTGCATTGCAAGCGGTGGTATTATTTACAACCACGTTAACACAATGAGTAGAATTACAAGTTCCCAGTAAGTTGGAAACCGTAAGGCACACCTGGTAAGTTCCCGCTGTTGCATAAGTATGTTGTGGATTTGTTTGTGATGAAACAGCTCCATCTCCAAAGTCCCATGAGACAGCAGTGAAATTACCGGTGGAGTAATTATTAAATTGAATTACTGTTGTTCCGCTGATTGCATTTGAGTTAAAATAAGCAAAGCAACCTCCACCTGCGGGATTTCCAAAAATTGTATCGCATGCTGTAGATTGACACGGACCATTGAATGTGTAAATGGTAAGGCAAACATAATAAGGTCCTGTTGAATTGAACTGGTGAGTAACGGTAGTGTTTTGAGGAGAAGTAATCATTCCGGTTCCATCACCAAACGACCACTGGGCTGTGTCATACACACCCAATGAAGTATTGGAAAATGTTGCCAGACCATTGCTATCAATGGTCCATGTAAAAGATGCTGAGCATTGTGCATTTACAAATTGCGATGCTGAAAGTATTAGCATCAACATTAATAATCTTAAATAGTAGAATTGTTTCATAATATTTTCTTTTTTGGTTTTATTAACGATACAAATGTATTCGGCTGTTAATCCTTTCTGAAATGAGTATTTCTGAATTCTTACGCGTTCAGTTTACGAAAACCAGCATTAATATTATTAATCCACTCTGCGTAACTAATGATTTCTGTTTCCTCCGTTTCCTTTTTATTTCTCTCCATAAAATGCGTTATTCTCATACGAAGATTTTTATTTTGCGAAGGCTGTGCTGAATTGATTAAATCTTTCAGAATAAGCAATAAATCTTTCTCGTTCAGGTGTTCTTCTCTTGATAATAAATCCTTATAATCTTTTTTTACCTGCGCCATTTTGTATTCTAAAACATCGAGACTCTGTAATTCATAGCGTATGATTAACTCAGAAACTGCAATTTTAAATTTCAGTGAACGGTCAGCAGTTTTATAGCCATCCAATAAATACAATCTGGTGATGTGCTTTATTGCTTCTTTGTAGTTTTTCTTATCAAACCATTGCGTTGCCAGGTTTAGATAAACAAACAAATGATAAAATGAATTCGATTTTATTTTTTCATTATCCTTTAAATCTTCCAGTATTTCAATCGCTTTGTCTTTATCAAGAATGGAATAATTAATAACCAGCGAATTATAATAAAAGAAAAAATATTTATCATAAAGTATATGATGAAACTCCTCCATTGCCATGCGTAAGCGTTCAGCATATTGTAATGATTGTTTGATCTTATTATTTTTAAAAAGCGTGTTTACAATATAGGTAAGCATTTGCAGCTTTGTGTCATGATTATTTTTATTGAATAATTTTTCTTTTTCAAACTCCTTGTAAATATTCAGTAGATATTGTTCGAGCGGTTTGTAGTCATGTCGCTGCAATAATACCTGGCTTACTGCACGGTAAATTCTAAAGCGGAGCGTGGGGCTTTTTTTCAAATCCCTGTCTAAAACAAAATCATCAGTTGTTTGTTTTAACAAATCAAGCAAGGGATTTTTTTCAGGAGAAAAATTTTGCGTTTTTTTCAATCGGTAAGTAACTACAGCAAGCAAGTCATCAATCGCTCTTAACTCGTGAATCTGTTGCTGATTCTTTTTTCTTTTCTCAATAAATCCTTCCGGGTTAATGTGCCAGGTTTCCTGCGATAACCGGATGTATTCTCCATAAATAATATCCAGCAACTCAAAACTCTCCAGCGATTTTGCTCCGCCTTCTGCTTTTTTTAAATAATATTCAGCTTCTTTCAGTTTGTTGTTATCTGCAAAATATTTGTACAACGCCAGCATGTGGCAGGTGTAAATAAAGTCATCATCCTCAAAATGCTGAATAGAAATACTTTTATTCAGATCATTCAGTAACCGGTGCTTTAAGCGGTAAAATGCATTCTTGTCCTTTGAACCATACAGCTTATTAAAAATTTTTCCCTCATTGTATGCTTCACCGATTTTGCGGATATAATCGAACAGTAAAATATCTTTCCGGTCATCAGGTGTTATGGTTCTGCCTGCAAATAATTTGAAGAAACGAATTTGCTCTTTATTCATTCCGGCAATTAATTGTTGTAAAATATTCATGTTTGAGCGCGTAATATATTTCAAAATTAGGGCTTGTGATCCGATTAACAATACATAGATTTGTTTCACACAAAAAGAAAACAATGAAGAGGCTGTTGGCAATATTGAGTTTTGTATTCGTTATGATGGGCGGGTACAATCAAAAGGCAAAGGCACAGGTGCACTTAACGATTGATTCGCTCATCAATTTTCCTGATACGGCTTTCATCGGGCAGGCTTATCCTATTGCCATCCGCATTAAAAACACGGGTAACCAACCTTACCAGGGACCATTACAGGTGGGCTTGATGCAGGATAGTGCTTTTACTTATCTCTATTACAATCAGAATCCTTCAATTGTTATTTTTCCTAACGACACATTAACCTTAAATACTGCAAGCGGAATGTTAGGTTTTGTATTCGATTCCGCTGTTTTCCGTCCGGGTAATAATGTGGTGGTGGTTTGGCCCTATTCAACGCAGAGTTCAACTCAGGTTGACAGTCTGACAACTCAGGTATATGTGCAGTACACTACAGGAATTAAAATTAATCTCACTGATGTTAATTTGCAGGTGTATCCTAATCCATTCAAAGACAAAATATCGTTTACAGGATACAACAGAACAGATATTGAGCGCGTAAGAATTATTTCACTTGAAGGTATTGTGTTATATGATAAAAAGTTTTTCAATACATCCATCTTATTAAATGAATTACAAACCGGCTGGTATTTTGTTGATGTGGAATTAAGAGAAGGAAAACACCTGTATCGTAAAATAATCAAAGAGTAATTTTTAATATCCTATCCTTTTCAATAAACTATTTATTTGAATTTATCAGATGTTTAGTTTACAGACTAACTATCACTATCAAATAAATTTCAATGAATGCTTTTGATATTTTTGCAACTCTGAAAATGTTTACGGTTTTCAATAAACAATTTCTGGCGAGAGCCATTCGTACATTCGTATAGATTCGTAATTCGTAGATGAATGAAAAACCGTAAACCGTAAATTGTAAATTTCTATGCGTTATCTCGTTACTGCTGCTCTTCCGTATGCAAATGGACCTGTTCACATTGGTCATATTGCAGGATGCTATTTGCCAGCTGATATTTATGTTCGCTATTTGCGATTAATTGATGAAGATGTAAAATTTATTTGTGGTTCAGATGAGCATGGTGTACCAATCACTATCAAAGCGCGTAATGAAGGCATCACTCCTCAACAGGTTGTAGATAAATATCACAGCATGATGAAAAATTCTTTTGCTGAGTTTGGAATTTCATTTGATATCTACTCGCGCACAACAAACAAAGTGCATCATGAAACAGCGCAAGCATTTTTTAAAAAGCTGTATGATGATAAAGTTTTTACTGAGGAAATTACCGAACAGTATTATGATGAAGAAGTAAAACAATTTCTCGCTGATCGTTATATTGAAGGCACTTGTCCGCGTTGTGGCTTTGCACGTGCTTATGGTGATCAATGCGAGAACTGCGGTTCCTCATTAAATCCGACTGATTTAATAAATCCTGTTTCAAAGTTGAGCGGCAAAGCTCCGGTGTTGCGCAAAACGAAGAATTGGTTTTTGCCTTTAAACAAGTTTGAAGCGGATTTAAAAAAATGGATTGGCTCGCACAAGGAAGACTGGAAAGTGAATGTGTATGGTCAGTGCATGAGTTGGTTGAACACAGGATTGCAGCCACGTGCAATGACGCGTGATCTTGATTGGGGTGTGAAAGTTCCCTTGCCCGATACAGAAGGAAAAGTATTATACGTTTGGTTCGATGCACCGATTGGTTACATCTCAGCAACGAAGGAGCTTTTTGAAAAGGAGGCAGGAGGCAGGAAGCAGGAAGCAGGGGAAAATAAGTCGGCAATTGGCAGTCGGCAGTTGGCAAAAGAAAAAAAAGAAGAAGAAAATAAAAAAAGTGAACAATTGTCCGAGACGACTCCTCTCTCCTTTGGAGAGGGGCAAGGGGGTGAGGCAGATTGGGAGAAATACTGGAAAAAACAACCCATTGAAGCCGACAATCCAAAGCTCATTCATTTTATTGGTAAGGATAATATTGTTTTTCATTGTTTGATATTTCCTGCCATGTTGAAAGCGCATGGTGATTATGTGTTGCCGACCAATGTTCCGGCTAATGAGTTTTTAAATTTGGAAGGAGATAAAATATCCACTTCACGTAACTGGGCAGTGTGGCTGCATGAATATTTAATTGATTTCAAAGACAAACAGGATGTATTGCGTTATGTATTGTGTGCAACAGCACCTGAAACAAAAGACAATGATTTTACATGGAAAGATTTTCAGGCACGAAACAACAATGAGTTGGTTGCAGTGTTCGGAAATTTTGTGAACCGCACGTTGGTGCTCACACAAAAATATTTTGAAGGAAAAGTTCCTCCACATCACAAATTCACAAATGCGGAGCACGATTGTATCTCTGCAATTCAAGCAGCGAAAAGAAACATCAGCGACAGCATTGAAAATTTCCGTTTTCGCGAAGCATTGAATGAGTTGATGACTTTAGCACGTGTCGGAAATAAATATTTAGCTGACACCGAACCGTGGAAAATTTATAAAACAGATCCGCAACGGGTAGAAACAATTTTATATATCGCTTTAGAAATAACAGCTTATCTCGCTGTATTGTGTGAACCATTTCTTCCACATACATCAGATGATTTATATAAAATGTTGAATCTTGAGAAATTAAATTGGGCAAAAGATTTAAAAGGACAAATATTAAAGCCAGGACACACATTAGGTGAAATAAAATTATTGTTTGAGAAAATTGAAGATGAAATGATAGAGAAACAGGTGGAGAAGTTACAGTTGAAGAAAATTGGCAATGAGCAAATGGCAATTGTCAATGAAAATAAGGAGGCACGAAGCAGGAAGCAGGAGGCAGTGGAAAATAAGTCAACTGATAAAAAAACAGAAGAACAAAAACTTGAAACTTCAAACTTGAAACCTGAAACTTCATTCGATGATTTCAGCAAAATGGATTTGCGTGTGGCAACAATCATTGCTGCTGAAAAAGTGGAGAAGGCTGATAAATTATTAAAGCTTACGCTTGATACAGGCATTGACCACCGCACAGTGGTGAGTGGAATTGCATTACATTATAAGCCAGAAGAAATTATAGGACAACGTGTGACATTGCTTGCCAATCTTGCACCACGTAAAATCCGTGGTATAGAATCAAAAGGAATGATTTTGATGGCAGAGAATGAAAAAGGAGAATTGTGTTTCATTGCTCCGACAAAAGATTTTGGGAGTGGGAGTGGTATAAGTTAAGATTACAAAAGACCCTATATTTTATTCGTAGTCAATGAGGGTATCCAAAATAACCGCATAATATTTTTTTGTTTTTTAAAACTCCATCTCTACCAACATCGGGCAATGATCGCTGTGTACAGCATCTGGTAAAATAACAGCACGCTTTAGTTTTTCCTGCAAATTTTCAGTCACCATTTGATAATCAATTCTCCATCCTAAATTTCTATCTCTTGCTTTGAAACGTTGACTCCACCAGGTGTATTGATGTGGCTCTTTATTAAAATGACGGAAGGTATCAGTAAATCCGGAGCCGATAAATTTTGTAAGCCATTCACGTTCCTCCGGTAAAAAGCCCGATGTTTTTTGATTGCTTACAGGATTATGAATATCAATATGCTGATGTGCGATATTGTAATCTCCGGCAATCAATAATTTGTGTCTTGTGGTTTTCAGATTTGTAATATATTTTTCAAACCATGGCAACCATTCCATTTTATATGCCTGACGTAACTCACCACTGGAACCCGAAGGCATGTAAACACTCAGCACAGAAACATCTCCATAGTCAGCGCGGATAATTCTTCCTTCCTTATCAATATCTGTTACCCCTGAACCCGTTATTACATTATCAGGTTTTTCTTTACTCAGTATTGCAACTCCGCTATAACCTTTCTTCTCAGCCGGATGCCAGTAGTGATTAGGATACCCAGCTTTTTCAAACAGCGTTAAGTCT
>JANLUX010000003.1:0-10463 GCA_031363705.1 Bacteroidota bacterium | reverse complement strand
TCATTCGTTCCACATCCGATGAAGAATACAGTAAGAAAGCATTGGAAGACTTTATGTTTCGCGGAACTAATTATCAGCACATGGTGCAGGGAACCTCAGCAGGTGTAAAGGCGTGTACATTACAGGATGTTAAAAATCAATACACAAATTATTTTACTGCAGGTAATTTGCTTGTAGGTATTGCCGGAAATTATACTCCTGCATTTTTAAATACACTCAACAGCGATATGTCAAAATTGTCTGCTGCTACAGCAACACTTCCTGCAACCGGAAAGCCATTGCAGGTTGAAGGATTAAATGTTGAGATCATTGCGAAAGACAACGCATTGGGTTCCGCCATGTTTATGGGATTTCCCTTGCCAGTTACGCGTGCCAATGATGATTTTGCACCATTGATGATTGCCAACTCATGGTTGGGTGAGCATCGTAAAAGCTATTCTCATCTCTATAAAAAAATTCGTGAACAACGTTCAATGAATTATGGTGATTACAGTTACATTGAATGGTATAACAATGGAGGCGGAAATATGTTACCACGTCCTGGGTTTCCGCGATCATCCAATTATTTTTCTATCTGGATACGTCCTGTGCAAATTGCAAAAGGATTGAAAAAACAATATCCCGAATTAAAAGATATCACCCTTGGTCATGCGCATTTTGCTTTACGGCTTGCTTTGCATGAGATGCAAAATTTAATTGACAAAGGAATGAGCCAGGAAGATTTTGAGCTTACACGAACTTTTCTACGCAGTTATATGAAACTTTATATGCAGACACCGGAGCGTCAGCTTGGTTATTTAATGGATAGTAAATTTTATGGCAGAAAAGATTATCTGAAAGAGATGGATGAATTGCTTGCCAAAGCTACCAATGACGATGTAAACAGAGTAATGAAAAAATACTGGCAAACAAAAGATATGTTCATCACCATTGTAACAGATAAAACAGAAGCCGAACCTTTGAAAAACAGTCTCGAGAATAATTTGCCATCACCAATGAGTTATTCTGATACCCAAAAAGCAGTTTTATCAAAAGAGATTTTAAACGAAGATGCAGAGGTAATGTCTTATCCGTTAAAAGTTACACGTGTTTCAATAGTTGATTCAAAGGAAACTTTTAAATGAGTATTGTATGAATGAAAAAATTTTTAATTCATGCATGGAATAATGTTTGAATGCATTTCAAAAAAAAACTATCTATGAAAAAATTAACTGTCCAATTATTATTCCTTTTCAGTTTGGGTGTATTGATTACATCCTGTTCACCAAAAATTCCTTTCACTCAAAATGTTCGCGATAAATACAAGCTGTCGGATAATGATTTAAAAGCAATACAGTTTTATGTTTCTGATGCTGTTATTTTAAGAAGGGGAGAGGATTTAGGAAGAGAAAAAGGTACGGATGACGGAACCTTGGTAATTAAAAGCGGAAAGAATTTAGAGCAGGTGGTTTTTAAAAGAAACACAGCATGTGTTGTAAGCCAAGTTGTTGATAATTCCAAATTAACAATGAGCTTTGAGGATGATGCAAAGAAATTTCTGGTATTTGGCAGTGATGCTGATCCTAATGGTTACTATACTTTAAAAGCATTGGAGTGGGTGGGAGGCAAAGGAAAAATAAATTATGGGGATCAGACTTACTTTACTAATCCTGGAAGCCAAAAAACTTTTTTAATGTTCAAGATGAAAAGCCTTCGCAAGATTCATGTGGATCAGAAAGTAGTGAAAGGAAAAAAAGTGAAGTAGGGAGAAAATTTTTGCATGCCCTTACTCAGTATCATTATTCCAACAAAAGATCGTGAAAGTATTTTTCAGGAAACACTCAAACGCGCTCATCATTCAATAGCGAATTTTGATGCAGAGATAATTGTTGTAAATGATTCTAAAACACAACCTGTAATTATTCCGCCTCACTTTAAAAATATTCATGTTATAAATAATCCTGAAAGCGGAGTAGCCTCTGCTCGTAATAACGGTGCTTCCATTGCTCAGTCACCATTGATTTTATTTTTAGATGATGACATGTGGATAAGCGAAGAACTGGTAAAAAAATCATTGGAATTAAATGCTGATTATCCATTGGCTGTTTTTAATTTTAACTGGGAATATCCTGCTGAATTAAGAAAACAAATTCAGCAACATCCGTTTGGCAGATTTTTAGAATCCATACAATTCACCACGCTGAAAGGATGGTGCAGAGGAATGGATTGGCATGATGATAAAATGTTTGCAAGCACGGGATTGGCAGGAGCTAATCTTTTGATTTCAAAAGAAATTTATTTCAGCGTTAATGGTTATGATGCAAGCTTTCCTTTGGCTGGAGCAGAGGATCATGATTTCTCAAAACGTATTATTAAAGCAGGTTTCAGATTGTATATCTATCCGATGATAAAAACCTGGCACAACGAGGTGAATAAAACAAGTCTCCGCGGATTTTTATCCCGCACATTTAACAATGCAATCACTTTCAGGCATGCGGTAAATATTGGTTACAGTGAACTCACCATCAGTTATACTCCATTAAAAAAAACAGTTTATCGTGCTATGAAATATTTTTACAAGCCATTGATATTTATCTCTGATCACTGGATCAATATCCGTGCATTGGATTTTATTTATTTTCGTTTGTGTCATTTGTTGGTTGGTTTTTATACTTACAGAGGATATCACAACATATCAATTGAAAACTGAGAAAATTCTGTTTGTCATTTCGCTCGTTGACCGGAGCCTTGCTTTCGAATGGTTTTTCCGTGAATTAAAAAAAACAAATTCAGACTTTGAAATTGTGTTTCTCAATCCACTCGAACCTGCATTGGCAACATTTTGTAAAACATTAGGTGTAAAAGTTTGTTGGTTCCGTTACCGGAATAAACTTGATGCTCCCATTTGTTTTTTTAAGTTGTGCCGTTTGATGATAAGTGATAACATCACTTTAGTGCACGCTCATTTATTTGATGCAAGTTTAATTACAATTGCTGCAGCAAAAATTTGCGGGATCCGCAAACGTATTCACACACGCCATCATGCATCACAGCATCATCAGTATAATCCGCATGCTGTAAAGTATGATCGTTTAATTAACATGCAATCAACACATATTGTTGCGATCAGTGATGGTATAAAAAAAATTTTAATTGATAAAGAAAAAGTACCAGCAGAAAAAATCACTGTGGTCCATCATGGCTTTGATTTAAAATATTTTGAAAATGTAAATCAGGAACGCATTGATGCGCTCAGCAAAAAATATTCTTTAAATAATTCTTTTCCCGTTATCGGAGTTATTTCAAGATGGACTCATTGGAAAGGAATTCAATATATCATTCCTGCATTTAAATTATTGTTGGAAAAATATCCTTCTGCTGTTCTCTTGCTTGCGAATGCAAAAGGTGAATTTGTAAATGAGATTGAAAATCTACTAAAGCAGCTTCCAGTAGATCGCTACCATAAAATTGTATTTGAAGCAGACACTCCTGCCCTCTATCATTTAATGAATGTGTTTGTACATGTGCCGATTGATGATCACAGTGAAGCATTCGGACAGGTTTATGTTGAAGCTTTAGCTGCAGGTATCCCTTCTGTATTTACTTTATCCGGAATCGCCAGTGAGTTTATCCACGATCAACACAATGCTGTTGTAGTTCCTTATCAAAATGCAGATGCTATAACAAATGCAATAGAAGAAATTCTCAGCAATGATAAGTTGAAGAATGTTTTAATTTCCAATGGAAAAAAGGATGTTGCTAAGTTGTTTGATATTGAACTGATGGTGAATAAAATGAAGGTGCTTTATGAGCAATGAAGAAATTTATTTCTCTGTCATACTTCCCTGCTATAACAGGGCAGCATTTATTGAACGTACAATTCATTCTGTTCAAAATCAGCAATATCAAAACTGGGAATTAATTATAGTGGATGATGGAAGCACTGATAACACTGAAAATATTATTCAAACAATCACAGATTCAAAAATTAAATACACTCGTATTGCTAATAGTGAAAGAGGTGCAGCAAGAAATGCAGGCATCAGATTAGCGAAAGGAGATTTTATCTGTTTCCTGGATTCTGACGATTATTTATTACCAAATCATTTATCAGAAGCCAATAAATTCATTAGCAGCAATTATGATATAAAAGTTTTTCACCAGGGTTTTGAAATACGCAAACAGGATGGAACAGTTTTGTATTCATCCAAACATTTGAAAGGTTTATTGAACCGGAAATTGATTCAGAATAATGTAATCAGTCCGAATGGAATTTTTTTAAAGAAAAAAATAATCAGCAATAATCTTTTCAGAGAAGAACGTTTACTTGCCGGCACAGAGGATTATGAGTTGTGGTTACGAATAGCTAGCCAATACCCGATTTTACAAAACAGGATGGTCACATCAGTTCTTGTTGATCATCCACAACGGAGTATGAAAGAAACTGAACTGGAAAAGCTGTTGAACAGGATTCATTTTTTTTTAAAATGTGTAGAGGAAAATGCTGATGTAAAAAATTGGATGGCTGAAAGTTATCCTGAATTCATAGCAAGAAGATATTCTTATATAGCATTGCATGCTGCGCTAAGCAACCATCGTGATACAGCTTTTCTCTATTTAAAAAAAGCATTGACCACGTGGCTAATGATTGTTTTTACCAAAAGATTTTATGTGATTGTTTTTCGTTTGTTCATCTCAAAAATAAATTAAACACATCTTTTTACTAAAAGGCAAATAGCTAATATTGTGATTGCATCTTTCTTAATTCCACGATGTCGAAAATATTTTTGGTACTGTTTAAAAAAGCGGACCCTGATAGAATAGCGAGCTGTAAGTTAAAAGCCGAGAAAATGATGGAGATTTTATCTCCTGACCATTTAACGCCATCGGTGAAGGTTGAAGCGGATGCTTCTACCTGTCTCTTTTTATTTAATGATCGAAAGCAGGTAAAGTATCATGAGTTTAGTATTTGTACAGGCACTTTTATTCCGTTGCCTGATAATTGGTGGGAGCTACCGGAAATTCCTGCATCAGCATCATTATTTATAAAAACGGATTCCAATACTTGTAAAGTAATTGTAAACAACGTGGCAGGCCGATGCACCTGGTATTATTCCGATAGCGAACAGTTTATTGTTTCAACTTCACAACGTGCTATTATTGCCTGGCTAGGTTCATTTCAATATAATCCGCAGGCTCTTTCATGGATGCTTGCTACTGGTAATTTAGGTCCGGGCAATTCATGGGATAAGCGTTTACAACATGTGTCAGCAGCCACCACACTGGAGTTTGACAGGCATAATTGGAAATTAACAAAATCCCGGTCACCGGTATCATTTGTTAAGGTTCATCAAAGCAAATCAAAATTAAAATTGTCATTAGAAAAAATACTGGATAATATTTTTTCTGAAATGAAAATAGAAATTCCTTTTACTGCATTGACATTATCAGGCGGGTATGACAGCCGCACAGTTTTGTATTACATGGTGAAGCACGGTATGCTGGTTCCCACAGTTACCTGGGGTTTGTCTTCAGCTTTGCATGAGCGAGGTACCGATGCTTACGTTGCCGATGTTCTGGCAGATGAATATGGAGTTCCGCACCGCTTTTATTCCACCGACTTTAGGATGGATTTTGAAACTGTATTTGAAAGATTTCTTAAGTCGGGCGAAGGACGGCTCGATCACATTAATACATTTATGGATGGATTCCGTATGTGGAAAAATTTAAATGATTCTGGCATAAGGCATATTATCCGGGCAGATGAAGTATTCGGATGGCTGCCTGCACAAACGGAGCAGGATGTCCGCATTTCTCTTGATCTGCACAAGATGGAAGACAACGCTAATATGCCGCCACTAAAAGAACTGGAACTGGAGGAACAATATTACCCTGCCGAATATCTTCGCATGGATAATGAATCGTTATCAACATGGAGAGATCGCCTGTATCGCCAGTTTCGTTTGCCTTATGTACTTACAGCGCTTCATGATCTTATTCAGTCATATGCAGAAGTAATCAACCCGTTTTTGCATACTGATGTCATTGCTTTTTGCAATACTATTCCTGATGAGCTTCGATCTCAAAAAAAATTATATGCTGAGATTGTATCAAAATTACTTCCATCTGTTCCTCTTGCACGTAAAGCATCCATTCCCGAACAAGGAGCTATACTCCGGTCATCACGGATTGTGAGCTTAATGCTTAACGAGCTTAATAGTGAGGAAGCGAGGCAACTACTCGGAGAAAAATTTTTAAGGTGGATTCCGGATCATCTTTTTGTGGATGATGATTTGGTAAACAAAACAAATAATACAATGGGCCTATGGGTAAAATCTGCCATTCCATGGAAATTGAAAAAGATAATACGAAAAGATCTTGTCAAATATAGCGGTGACTTTAACCAGCTTGCTTTCCGGGCTGTTATCTGCACACGCATGCATCGCCTTTTAAACCAGGATGCAAATGCGCTGAATAAAAATACCGCAGTTAATAAAATGCTTATTAATTAATTTTCTCTGTGAACAATCCGTTTTTCAGTATTATCATTCCTACTTATAACAGAGCATTACTGATAGCGCGTTCAGTTACTTCAGCACTCGAACAACAATTTGCCGATTTTGAAATAATTGTAATTGACGATGGAAGCACTGATGATACAGAAGAAGTAGTTAACAGATTACATCATCCTAAACTACGTTATTTTAAACAGTTAAATACTGAACGTGGTGCAGCCAGAAATTCAGGAATTAAAAATGCGCTTGGAACCTATGTTACTTTTTGTGATTCAGATGATGTTATGTATCCTGATTATTTACAAAATGCTTATGAAACAATTAAAAAAAATGATCATCCGGAATGGTTGCATGTTGCTTACGAGATAAAAAATAATTCAGGAAGAAAAATGGAGATTAGTCATCTTGAAAAAAATTTTATCAGAAAACTTGCAAAGGGAAATCCCTTAAGCTGCATGGGTGTTTTTGTTAAACGTGAAATTTTAATTGAGAACTTATTCAGGGAAAACCGTCACCTGGCAGGTAGTGAAGACTGGGAACTGTGGTTAAGATTATCTGCCCGTTATCCCATTGTTTTTGATAATCGTATTTCTGCAGCTTTAATCGTACATGATGAAAGAAGCGTAATCAATACCAACGAATTAAAACTTCAATTACGGAAATA
Organism: Bacteroidota bacterium; assembly: GCA_031363705.1. Classification (GTDB taxonomy): domain Bacteria; phylum Bacteroidota; class Bacteroidia; order AKYH767-A; family OLB10; genus JANLUX01. The sequence goes on along the minus strand of JANLUX010000003.1, from coordinate 3,305 downwards.
TCTTTCTATTGGTTATGCTTTTGAAGATGAAGCTGTGCAAAAGTGTTATGGGAAATATCGTAGAATGATGGTATCATATTTTGATACTTACATAGCACTTCACCTGGTTCTTGCAGGAAAAAAAGGTGTGCTTAAATATCTTTTAAAAGCAATATTCAAATACCCTTTAGTGATATTTGATAGAAGAGTATTGGCAATTATAAAACACCTTTTTAAAAGATTGATCAACCAATAATTTATTCACGTATAAATTTTAGTGTTTTATAATTATCCTGGTACTTAATTGTTACAGCATACATTCCTTTACTCCATGATGCCACATTCATCAAAATTGAATTAAAACCTTTTTGCACAACCACATCTTCTTTTTTATAAACCTGCTTTCCCTGCGCTTCATTTACAACAATGCTTGTCACTCCTTTGGCAGGGACATTAATATTTATATGCGCATCTGATGAGGCAGGATTGGGAGTAATGCTAATCAATGAAAATTCGCTAATCAGTTCTTTGCAAAGCAGGTTATTGGAACTATTCATGTCCTGATGATTATTAGGATTCAATGCTTCAATACAAATATATGCTGGTGAATTATTGCTTACTTCAATATTAGAAGCCAAAGTGTAAGTTCTGACATTAGCAGCCGGAATATTGATCAGCGGAAATTCGTGTATCACCGGAAACCCTTCTATAGTTGCTTTTATTTCTGTGTTTTGAATATCAATATTTCCTGCATTCATCAGGGTGGCTATAATATTTAATAAATTCCCTTGTCTCTTGGCAGTAATATTTACAACTGCTATATCAAGCATCGGAATTAATACATGATAAGGTTTTGTTAATGTATCTGAACAACCTTCAATATTTGTAGTGATAAGCGTAACATAATAAACACCGGTATCCTGGTAAGCATACATTTCGACAGAATCTGATCCGTTTAAACCATTATCTCCAAAGTTCCATACGAGACTAAAGCCATTTACTGTTTGACTGATAAAAGAAGAAGTATTACCAGGAGCACCATAAGGAGGCGTTACTGTAAACAATGGAACAGGTGGAGCATATATATCTATTGACTGACTAATGGAATCTTTACAACCTGCATCTGATGTCACCTGCAACTGAACATTATAATTGCCGGCTGCGGCAATTAGCAAGGAGGGGTTTTGTTGTGATGAAACAGGATTATTATTTACTGTCCAGTTCCAGTTAACAATGGAGCCTGAAGAAATACTGCTGCTGTCATGCATATCAACATTTTGGTTAGTACAATGATTCACGCTCGTAAAATCTGCTGAGGGCTTTGGTTTAACAATCACAGGTACCGAATCATAAGTAGTGCAGGTTGTGGAAAGATCTGTGATTGTAAGCGTTACAATAAATGTATCAATACTGGCATACACATGCGGTGATGGTACAGGAGAGTGTGATGTGGTTGAATCGCCAAAGTCCCAGGTTAAATTTAAAAATGGTGTCACTGTTGTTAAGGTATAACCAAATTGCGTTTGTGAACCAAAGCAGGTAGGAGTGTAGTTAATTATAAACTGGGGAGATTGATAAACAATAATATTTTTTGATGCAGTATCCTTGCATCCATGACTGGTTGTGGTAATAAGATTTACACTGTATGAGTTTGCATTAGTATAAATATGCGTTGGGTTTTGTGAAGCATTTATTGGAGTTGTATCTCCAAAATTCCAACTCCAACCCGTTATACTGTCAGTTGCAACTAAGGTGAGATCAGTGAATGAAATTGCGTTGCCTGAACAACCTGTACTATTTGTAAAATTTGCCTGTGGCAATTCATACACTTGCACCTGTTGCGAAAATGTATCAATACAACCAGTGTTGCTTACAACCTGCAGCAACACATTGTAAGTGCCATATTGGGTATAATTATGAGAGGTGTTTTGCGAAGGACTTGATGTGCTGTCGCCAAAGCTCCACTGCCAGCTCACAATGGCAGATCCTGATGGTGCTGTGGATAAATCATTGAATGGAGTGCTGTTGCCAAAACAAACATTAGCTGTACTGAAATTTGCCTGTGGACTTGCAATCACAAACACAGTACGTGAAACTGTTGAATCGCACGATGCAGGTGAATGTGCAGTTAACCGAACTGTATATGCACCGCTGTTCTGGAATATATGTGTCGGGTTTTGACTGATTGAATCATAAGTGTTATCACCAAAATCCCAGTACCAGGCTGTGATGGTGTCGCCTGTTGCAATAAAGGAACTATCAGTAAACACCATTGCATTTCCTGCACAGGCGGTATCAGGCGAAAAGCTGAACCACGTCTGCGGTTTATTACCTATGTGAATTAATTGTGCTGATGTATCTGAACATCCATTGGTGGATTGTGCAATTAATAAAACATTATAATCAGCCACAGCAATAGGATATGAATGAGATGGATTTACCAGATTGCTTGTATCAGTATCGCCAAAATTCCATTGATAAGATAAAGTGCTTGTATCAGCAATAGAAGTCTGGTTTGCAAACAATACTGTATCACCGATGCAAGTATTAAAAATGGTAAATGATGATTGTGGTGATGCCTGTATGTTGACAGTATTAATTGCTGTATCAGCACAACCTGTAGTTGAAGTAACAATTAATGAAACGTTATATAATCCGGCATTATCAAATGTGTGAACAGGAGATGGTAGAGTATCTGATTGCTGATCATCAAAATCCCAAAACCAGTTTGTGATATTTCCTGCAGTGTCAATTGATGAATCATTAAACTGAATACCATAATCTGAACAAAGACTTCCTGTACTGAAAAACTGTGCAGCAGGATTTGCATACACCGTGAGTGTTTGTTTAACGCTGTCAATACATCCGGCATTTGATATAGCAGTCAGTGTGACAACATTAGTATCAGTAGTTGAATAAATATGAATTGGATTAGCAGAGGTATCATTGCTGCCATCACCAAAATCCCAGTTCCAGGTGGCAATGTTACCGTTTGTAATAGTGGTTAAATTGGTGAACTGCGTAGCCCTGTCAAGACATGCTGGTGAAAACTGAAATGAGGGAGTTGGAAAAGGATTGATGAAAATACTATCAGCAAAAAGAGATATCCCGCCATTGTTTAACATTTCCAATTCTATATGATGCCAGCCACCAACGCTGTATGTTATCACCGGTGGAATACTATCCGTAATGAAAGAAACTGGTTGAACATTGCATTGATCAGGAAAAATAAATTGCTTAACGGTGGCATTATTGAATTCATTGGTAACCCCAATCCATGAAGATCCGAATTTCTTAATCGTAAACCCTCGGCAGTCACCGGTAAA
>JANLUX010000001.1:0-4392 GCA_031363705.1 Bacteroidota bacterium | reverse complement strand
GGCAATTGGCGGTTATCTTTATTATCATTTTGTTGGTTGTGCAAGCGGCACTTGTTCCATAACGTCAAAGCCGTTAAACAGTACGTTGTATGGTGCAATGATGGGCGGTTTGCTTTTAAATATATTTCAAAAAGAAAAAGCAAAAACTGAATAATATCCAAACAGAAAATTTAACAATAGCAAATTTAAGTTGTGGCGGCTGTGTAAATACCATTACCAAAAAACTCAGCACCATTAAAGGAATTGAAAAAGTGGAGGTGGATTTAGAAACAAACAATGTGTCAGTAAGTCATAATGAAACAGTGGAACGGGAGCAAATAACTAAAATGCTCATGGCAATCGGTTATCCTGAAGCAACTGAAAAAAACAGTTTGTTAACACAACTCAAAAGTGTTACGAGTTGCCTTACAGGTAAATTTTCAAGTTAAAACAACAAAAGTTTTCAGTCAGAGCAAGGCATTTAATATTGTAATAGTTAAAGTTGGTCAGGTGTAAATAATTATTAATCTAAAAATTAATAAAACAAAAAATTGAACAAAAATGGAAGCACACTATTACAATGTAGATATAAATTGGAATACGGAACGCAAAGGTGTTATGTGTTCGCCTGAATTAAATAAAGATGCAGACAGTTGTATTGAAGTAGCAACACCACCGGAGTTTCCTAAGGGAATGCCGGGGATATGGTCGCCCGAACATTTGTTTACTGCTGCAGTGAGCAGTTGTTTGATGACAACTTTTTTATCCATTGCAGAAAATTCGAAATTGGTTTTCACAAGTTTCAGTTGCAAAGCAAAAGGTAAACTGGAACAGGTAGATGGTAAATTTATAATGAGTGAAATTGTTCTTGAGCCTATTGTAACTATTACTGACGAAAAAGACCGTGAACGTGCCGAACGGGTTTTACAAAAATCAGAATCAGCTTGTTTGATTTCTAACTCAGTGAAATCAAAAATTATAATGATTCCGACAATTCAATTAACCTGATTGGAAATAAAACCGCCAATCATTTAATACCTGACTTTCTGTTAATTTTTAAGAAGTAGTTTTTGATAGCTTTGAAAAATATTTATTGGTGATGAATTTAAAAGAACTGTTTCCCTCCTTCGATAATGAACTACTTGCAGAGATTGAGAAGTATGCTGAAATAAAAGAAGTGAAGGCAGGTGATGTGCTGATGCGCAAAGGGCAGTACATTAAAAACACCATGCTTGTTTTAAATGGCGCTGTAAAAATTTATCGTAATGACAGCGAAGGCGGAGAGTTTTTTATGTATTATCTTCATCCCGGTCAGGCATGTGCTGTTTCCATGATTTGTGCAACACAGGCTGAAACAAGCCAGGTTACAGCTATTGCTGAAGAAGACTCTACACTGCTTGTTGTTCCATTAAAGATGATGGAAAAATGGATGGCTGAACAAAAAGGCTGGTATGAATTTGTTATAAATACCTATCGCAATCGTTTTGATGAATTGCTGATAGTAATTGACCAGGTTGCTTTCAGAAGCATGGACGAACGATTGGAGTTTTACTTAAAAAGACAATCTAAAGATTCAAGTATAAGGGTCATTAATATTTCTCATCAACAAATTGCCACCGACCTTAATTCAACACGTGAAGTAATATCACGGCTTTTGAAAAAAATGGAACAGCGTGGGTTAGTAAAGCTCAACAGAAATTTTATTGAGTTAGAGCAAAAAATGCTTAAAGTGTAACACAAGTCACCTTCATTACTTTTTACTATCCTCATATTTGCATCTTAATTTTTATAAATATTTATAGATGGAAATTATTGGTTATTCACTTGCTGCCATTGTTGGTATTTCTTTAGGGTTAATTGGAAGTGGTGGCTCTATCCTTACCGTACCTATCCTGGTTTATATCATGGGTGTTGAACCTGTTATTTCCACAGCGTACTCCTTGTTTATTGTGGGTTCAACAGCGTTGGTTGGCGGCTTGCAAAGTGCATTGCAAAAAAAGGTTGATTTCAAAACAGTTTTAATTTTTGGAATGCCTTCCATTGCTGCTGTGTATGCAACAAGGTTATGGTTAGTACCACTGATACCTGTAGAAATAATCACCATTGGAAGTTTTGTTATAACCAAACCAATAGCTATTATGATACTGTTTGCTGTTGTTATGATTTTGGCATCCATCTCCATGATTCGTCCTGGTAAAAAAAATGAAACTGATGAGAGCTTACCGATGCAATATAACTATCCACTGATTTTACTTGAAGGTGCTGCGGTGGGAATATTAACAGGATTAGTGGGTGCCGGTGGAGGATTCCTGATTATTCCTGCATTGGTATTACTTGCTAAAATGCCAATGAAATTAGCTGTTGGCACATCGCTCTTTATTATTGCAGCGAAATCGCTGATTGGTTTTATTGGTGATTTGCAAGGAGATGAAATTATTAACTGGACCTTGCTTGCAGGTTTCACACTATCATCTGTTGTAGGGATTTTTATTGGGAACTACTTAGCAAAATTTGCTTCAGGTGCTAAACTCAAAACATCATTTGGCTGGTTTGTTTTGGTGATGGGTATTTATATTATAATTAAAGAAACGGTTCTTAAATTTTAATAAAACATGGTTGCTATCCCTGTTGCTTTCGGTTATAGTACATGTTCAAACTTGAAACGCCTCCGGGCAAAAATTAATGTTATCACTATTTCAGTTTAATGTAACTTTTATCACCGTTTAAAACTTAATACTGTAATAATTTTGCATCGTAAAATAAAATATAAGAATAAATATTTATGCAGATAGAACAAATTTATACCGGATGTTTAGCACAAGGTGCATACTACATCACTTCCAATGGCGAAGCTGCCATCATTGACCCGTTGCGCGAAGTGCAACCGTATCTTGACAGGTTGCAACGTGATGGAGTTAAACTTAAATACATTTTTGAAACACATTTTCATGCTGATTTTGTAAGCGGTCATTTAGACTTGAGTAAAAAAACAAATGCTCCAATTGTTTACGGTCCTACTGCTACGCCAACATTTGAAGCAATCATTGCCCACGACAATCAGGTGTTTGAAGTAGGCAATGTCAAAATTAAAGTGTTGCACACACCCGGACATACAATGGAAAGCAGTTGTTATTTACTGATAGACGATCCCGATGAATCGGGAGGAAAAGAGCATGCGTTGTTCAGTGGCGACACTTTATTTATCGGAGATGTGGGTCGTCCTGATTTAGCACAGAAAGCCGCAACCATGACGCAGGAACAATTAGCTGCAACGCTTTTTAATTCATTACGCAATAAAGTAATGACATTGGGTGATGATGTAATTGTTTACCCTGCTCATGGTGCCGGCAGTGCCTGTGGAAAAAACATGAGTAAGGAAACGGTTTCAACTATCGGTAATCAGAAGCAATCGAATTATGCTTTAAGAGCGAATATGACAGAAGCAGAATTTGTAAAAGAAGTAACAGAAGGTTTATTGCCTCCACCGGCATATTTCGGAATGAATGTAGCCATGAACAAAACAGGTTACGAAAGCTTCGATAAAGTTTTTAATCAGGGTATGAAAGCATTATCGGTTGAAGAGTTTGAAATGGTGGTGGAAGGAACAGGCGCTTTAATTCTTGACACGCGCAGCAATATTGATTTTTATACAGGCTTTGTTCCGCAATCCATTAACATTGGTATCAATGGCGATTTTGCGCCCTGGGTTGGTGCGTTGATAGCCGAAGTTAAACAACCAATTATTTTGGTTACGCAGGTTGGTAGTGAAGAGGAATCAGTAACGCGATTAAGCCGTGTAGGTTTTGATAATATTCTCGGACATATAAAAGGCGGATTTGCTGTATGGAAAAATGCAGGTAAGGAAGTTGATACAGTAAAAAGAATTACACCTGAACAATTTGCCAACGAAGCGAAAATAGGTGAAAGCAAAGTGGTGGATGTTCGCAAAGAAAGTGAATATGCTGCTGAACATGTTGAAGCTGCGTATAGCAAACCGTTAGCTTACATTAACGATTGGGTAAAAGACATTAATCCCGAAGAACATTTTTATCTGCATTGTGCAGGCGGTTACCGCAGTATGATGGCGGCTTCAATTTTACAGGCACGTGGTTACAGAAATTTTACCGAGGTGGAGGGAGGGTTTACTGCAATCAGCAAAACGGAAGTGCCAAAAACAAATTTTGTTTGCCAGAGTAAGTTGATTGGTGTTTAAAAACAGCATACTAAATTTACAAAAAAATAAACTACATGAAAAACACAAACGCAATTGGTTTAGATATTGCAAAAGCAGAAAAATTAGCAAAACGACTAAACATTTTGCTGGCAAATTATTCCTTGTTTTATCAAAACGTCAGGGGTTTTCACTGGAATATTAAAGGAGAAAAGTTTTTTGAACTTCATGTTAAGTTTGAA
>JANLUX010000454.1:0-7383 GCA_031363705.1 Bacteroidota bacterium | reverse complement strand
GGTATTTATCGCGAATGTCTTCAGGTATATCAATAAATTCGATTTGTATTTCCTTGTTCATGGCTTTAAAAGTATTGGCTGCCAAATCATAAAACGAACCCGCTTTGCCTGAACCCAGATTGTAAATGCCCGAATGTTTTTGATGCTGATGAAAAAACCAGCATACATCCACCACATCTTTTACATAAACAAAATCACGCAGTTGCCACCCATCTTTGTATTCAGCACGATGTGAACGGAATAATTTTACTTTTCCTGTTTTTTGTATTTGATTAAATGCATGAAATATAACGGATGCCATGCGGGCTTTGTGATATTCATTAGGACCATACACATTAAAAAATTTTAATCCAATCCATAGTGGCGGTGCTTCAGATTGTTGCAATGCCCATTTATCAAAATCATTTTTTGATTCACCGTAAGGATTCAATGGTTTAAGTTTTGGAATGATCTCATGGTTATCATCATAACCCAACTCACCTGCTCCATAAGTTGCTGCGGAGGAGGCATACACCAACGGAATGCGATGCTGTGAACAGATTTTCCAAATTGATTTGGTGTAATCAAGATTGAGATGATTGAAAATGGAAACATCAAATTCAGTAGTGTCAGTCCGGGCGCCAATGTGATAAACGAATGAAACATTAATTGCATTTTCACTTAACCATTGATGAAAATTTTCACGCTCAATTTTCTGTAAAAATCTTTTGCCCTTGAGATTACGTTCCTTGTCTTGATAAGAAAAATCATCCACAAGAATTAAATCTCCACGTCCTTCGTTATTTAGTTTTTGAACTAAACAGCTTCCAATAAATCCGGCTGCACCGGTGATTACGATCATATTAAAAATTTATTTTAAAGAAATACCTGTTCATTCACCAAAGGAAGTAAACCTGCTTTTTGTCCTTCTGCAAATAATTTGCGAATGGCTTCCTGACCTTCTTCGCCCAAATCTATTGAAAAATCATTCACGTAAAGTTTGATGTGTTGCTGTTGAACTTCTTCACTCATTTCCTGCGAATGTTGTTGCACATAAGCACGTGATGCATGTGGATTTTCAAAAGCATAACTTACACTTTCAAAAATTGCTTCTTCAATCATTTTCTTTTCTATTTCCAGTAAACTTCTGCGCACTGCAATACAACCTAACGGTATGGGAGCGTGAAAATTCTGTTCCCATAATTCTCCCATGTCAGCGATTTTTAACAATCCCTTTTGCTGGTAGGTGAAACGGTTTTCATGAATGATCAATCCTGCATCTAAGTCTCCTGAAAGCACCACATCTTCAATGGCAGAAAAAATCATTTCTGTTTTGTTTTTTGCATCAGGAGCAAATATGCTTAACAACAAATTTGCAGTTGTATATTTCCCTGGAATGGCGATTCGTAATTTATTAATCACATTAAAATCATATTTCTTTTTACTGATTAATAAAGGACCGCAATTGCGACCTAACGCACTTCCTGATTGAAGAATCTGATAATGTTCAGAAACAAAAGCATAGGCATTGAAGCTGAGTTTGGTAATATCCAATTTCTGTTTGAATGCATTTTCGTTTAGTTGTTCTACATCCTGCAATTGAGTAATAACCCTTAACGGAGATTTAAAACGCTGATGAACTAAAGCATCAAAAATAAAGGTGTCGTTTGGACAGGGAGAAAAACCGAGCGTGAATTCGTAAGGCATATTATGAACATGCAAAAATACTTAGACAATGATGACGTTTGTTTAACAAGACAAATAAAATCATCATGCAATTTTTGATTTAATTTGTTGTGTCCTATAATCAATGAACGAAACAGTACAGAAAAGTTTTAGTATCAGAGGAAGCATTAATCGTTTGATGCTGACGATGAATGTATTGATTGTTGTTGCATTATTAATCTCCCATTTCGGTGCTGCGGTTAACCCTTCTAAGCTATGGCTGTTTGAATTGATTGCAATCAGTTATCCGCTATGGTTAATTTTAAATATTGGTTTTGTTATTTATTGGCTGATACAGTTTCACCGGTTTATTTTGCTGTCACTTATTGCAATTGTAATTACTTATCCTAAGCCTGGATTGTTTTTTCAGATGCATATTTTTTCAGAAAACAAACAATCGCAGTTAAAAGTAATGACCTATAATGTGCGTTTATTTGATTTATATAACTGGACAGGAAATTTAAAAACACGTGCAAAAATTTTTGACATGCTGAAAGAAGCCAATCCTGACATTGCCTGTTTCCAGGAATATTATACACGTGATGAAGGAAATTTTCAAAACACAAAAGACCTTGAAAAACTTTTGACAGCAAACAGTCATGTGGCTTATGGAATTAGTTTACGCAAAGTGGATCATTGGGGACTGGCAACGTTTTCAAAATATCCGGTTATCAATCGTGGCACTGTCATCTTTGAAAAAGGTAACACCAACTTTGCTATTTATTCTGATATAAAACTGAATGATGATACGATAAGAGTTTACAATGCGCATTTACAATCGAATCATTTCAAAGAAGAAGACACTAAATTTTTAGAAGAACCTGACAGCACCAGCAGCGAAGAAGCAATTAAAAGAAGTGAATCTATTTTGAAACGATTGCGAAAAGGAAGCAAGAAACGTGGCATACAGGCAGATGAATTGAAAGCACACATTCTTACTTCGCCTTATCCTGTTATTGTCTGTGGTGATTTTAATGATCCTCCCTATTCCTATACTTATAAGGTATTGAGAAAAAATTTATGTGATGCATTTGTGGAAAAAGGAAATGGATTTGGAGTTACTTATTCGGGTGCGGTTCCTTTCTTTAGAATTGATTACACCTTACATGATGAAAGATTGCATTGCATCAGTTATAAAAAAATTGATTCTAAGTTGAGTGATCACTATCCGATTGTGACAGAGTTTAGCTTAAATAAATAATTTAATTTAAGTCAACAAAATAAATTCACTCCTATACCCGATCCAAAACAACCTGAATCATTTCATGCATTTTAGCTTCTGCATTTTTTGAATATTGCTGAGCAATACGGTTTGCAACAATCAGGTTAACCGCACAGCAATGATGTCCTAAAAGCTTTGCCAAACCAAACATGGCACCTGTTTCCATTTCAAAATTAGTAACACGATTTTTTCCTGAACGAAATGAACTCAGCTTATCAATCATATATGGGCGGCTGGGTTTCAGCCTTAACTCACGCATTTGCGGAGCATAAAAGCCGGAGCAGGATGCAGTGATTCCTTTATGCATTCCTTCACTTAATTTACTCACCAGCATGGATGAGGCTTTGGCAAGATAAGACTCTGCAAAAATTCCTTCATTGGGATAATGCTTTCTGAATGCATCAATAATAATTTTTTCCTCCTCATCATTTTTCAATTCATAAAAATTGAGCAAGCCATCCAAACCCAAACCATATTCAGAACAAACGAATGAGTCCACTGCGATATCTTGCTGTAGTGATCCGGATGTTCCGATACGAACTAAATTCAATGCTGTTAATTGCGGCTTGATGATTCTTGTTTTTAAATCAATATTTACCAGCGCATCCAACTCATTGTAAACAATATCAATATTATCCGTTCCAATACCGGTTGAAAGAACGCTGATACGTTTTCCTTTGTAAGTGCCCGTGTGCGTTACAAACTCACGTTTTTGTTTTTTCATTTCAATCTTGTCAAAATACCCACTCACCATACCCACACGGTCAGGATCACCAACATTGATAACGGTGCCTGCAATATCTTCAGGTAAAAGATTTAAATGGTAAACGCTGCCATCCTTATTAAGGATTAATTCGGATTCTGGAATTTGCTGGTTCATTTTAATCAATAATTTTGCAGAATAAATTTTACTTTTCGTTACAAAGAAATATTAAAAAACACTTTGCAATGAAATCAGGAGAGAAATTCAGTTAAATATATGCCGAATACGTTTGAAAACCACATTATAGTACCCACAGATTTTTCAGAACAATCCCTTATTGCTTTAGGTCAGAGTTATAATCTTGCACGTTTTACCAAATCAGATATAACATTGGTTCATGTGATGGACGAGGATTTGTTTACATCCCTTCGCCACGTTTTTAATTCAGATGAGGAACAGGAAAAGTTAATGAGATTGGGAATTCAAACTAAACTGGATCAACTTGCGAACGAAACACGGGCAAAATCAGGAATTGAAGTAAAGACGTGTATTGAAAAAGGTAAAATTTACGATGAGATTAACAGGTTGGCGAAAGAATTAAATGCTGCATTTATCATTATGGGAACTGATGGTAAGTCAACACTCCGTAAAAAATTTATCGGTAGCAATGCACGAAAAGTAATTGATGAAGCACCATGTCCTGTTATCACAATCAAAGGAAAAGAACATCGCCAGGGCTGTAAAACCATTCTGCTTCCGCTTGATCTTAGCAGGGAAACCAAAGAAAAAGTGGATGAGTGTATCGAGATTGCAAAATTTTTCGGGTCTGCCGTTAAGGTGATGACGGTGGTGGATACCCGTGATGAGTTTCTTGTAAATAAACTGCGAAGACAATTGGATCAGGTTGTAGATTTCTTATCTTCACACAATATTGCCACATCGGGTGAGTTCATTCACGGTGATGATATAGCTGAAGAAGTACTGAAATATGCGGAAAAAGTTAAAGCAGATCTGATTATTATCATGACACAGCAAGAGTTAGTCTGGACAGAATATTTCATCGGAACCGCTTCGCAAAAAATTATTAACGAATCAACAATTCCTGTTTGCAGCATCCGTCCCCAGGAAAGAAAAAACACCACTGAATTTGTGATATCCTAAATATAAAACCTCAAACCAATGAATAAGGACTTCCACGTAAGAAAAATTCTGATCCCGTATGATTTCTCTGAAACAGCTGATCTCAGCCTTGAACATGCAGTGTTCATGGCTAAGTTATTTAAAGCTGAAATCACGCTGGTTCATATTGTTGAAACAGTAACTTTTACCAGCGCCATCAGCCATGCCTTAAGTGGATTTGAGAAAAAAGTTGAATCTGCTTCCAATGAAAAATTACAGGAACTGGCTGATAAACTCCATCGTGAAAACGGCATTAAAGTAAATGTGATAACTGAAGTAGGAAAAATTTATAAAAAAATTGTGCAGGTGGCCAAGCAGAGTCATACCGATGTAATTGTAATGGGAACGCACGGCACAGGTGGTTCAAGTTCTGTGTTGGGAAGTAATACATCAAAGGTGGTGATGGAATCACATTGTCCCGTTATTTCAGTTCAGGCACATGCAAAAAATATTGGATTCACACGCGTTGTTTTGCCAATAGATGATACCCCTGAGTCACGTCAGAAAGTAAATTTTGCTTTGGAGTTAGCTCAACGTTATAATGCACATGTTTTTGTTGCAGGAATAATGCAATCCAATAATGAAGATTATCAAAGAAAATTCAGAATAAAAATTGAACAGGTTGTTGACTTTCTTGTAAGCCATGGGGTTGCCTGTGAAAGTAAATTTATCAATGGTGATGATCGTGCAAAAATGACTTTAAAGTTAGCAAGTGAAACGGATGCTGATCTGATCATCATCATGACTGAACAGGAAGCATCCATTGCCGGACTTTTGCTTGGAACTTATGCTACCAAAGTTGTGAATCAATCGAAGATTCCGGTGATGACTGTGCGTCCTGCTGAAATTGATCCTGACCGGATTTCAGTAACTTTTTAATAGCATGCGTTTTTCTCTTTTAGGAGAGATAAATCAGTTTACACTTTACTTATTTCTGATTTACACTGAATATTTATGGAATTGTTAAAGCTTTCCGGCTGACAAAATTTTTAATCGTTATTTTTAAATGGATCACGTGGAATCCAGTTTGATGGTGATGCTGAAGGTAAAAAGGGTTTCACCAGTTTATTTAATAACTTATTATTTAACCGCATATAAGCAGCATGATCAACTGGCTTAGCGCCAACGGTTGTTTTCATTTCCAATGCTGTTCTTCCAAATGAAAGTGTTTTCACTTTTACATTGATAGCTTCTTTAATAAAGAGGTAAAGAATATTTTGATACAATGCATACTCTTTATTGTAGTGATAATCTATCCCGATATGATGAGCTTCATAATCCCGGTCATTAAATATTCCGGTCATGAATGCAATCAACTTTTCATCATGATAAAGTGCTTTGAAGAAAAAGTTTTTACCTAAATGTTTTTTATATTGAATGAAACAATTTACGTCCGGTTTTAAAACACGCACAGGTGAACGTTGCTGCACTGCCAGGTACAATTCGTTTATTCGCCCTGCATTTTTTTCTATTTCTTCCAGTTCAAAATTTCGTTCTGTGAGATTTGCAATTTTCTTAATGGCATTGTTTGCACGTAACCGGTATTTGGCAGACATGGCATTCAGATAATCATCAAATGTTTGCCAATCATTAATGTGATCAATTACCATAATCGGATCCATTACAAAACGGATAAATCCTTCTTTTTCAAGGATTGGTTGCAACGGATCATCTGAAAATGGAAAATCTTTTACAATCACTGCTGAGAGCTTTCCTCGTTTTTCCAGTTCCTGATTGATATGTAAAATTATTTCAGGTAAAAGAAGGCACAACGGTTTTTCATATCCGGATAAACAGCTAAAAGCATATTGCCCGCTCACATTCATGTTACCACACACTAATAACCAGTTTGCTTGTCCTGGTTCATGACTGAATAAAAGGCGGTTCAGCTTATCACTCACCAGATTCAAAAATTTCCCGTAAGGGTCTAAATGGATAATGCTACCTAACTCCTTGGCTGCAAGATTAATTGCCTGGAAATAAATTAATCCAACTGCTTTTTTTTCATCAAATATCAAAACATACACAGTTTCCATTCCCCTGATACATGATTCTTCAAGTGCCTGAAGGTATTTGGGTTCCAATAAAAGCCGTGAAGGAAAAACCCACTTTTCCATTTCTTCATTAACAGAACGTATGGAATAAAAAAGTTTGTGAGTAAGTGTTGACGAAGAAATCGTTTGTTTCACATTATAAATTCATTACAAAGAAAGTTGAAACAAGCTAATAATGTGGAATTGATATTTCTTTGCGTCAAAGATGAAAAAAATATTATTGTTATCAGATACACATGGCTATCTTGATAAATCAATTTTGAAACATGCTTCACAGGCAGATGAAATCTGGCATGCAGGCGATATTGGAAATTTGGAAACTGCTGATCGGTTAAGTGAAGTAAAACCAATGCGGGCTGTTTATGGAAATATTGATGATACAAAAGTGAGAACGGTATATCCTTTAAATAATCATTTTAAAATTGAGGGACTCAAGGTATTTATTACACATATTGGAGGTTATCCGGGCAGATATAATCCAGATGCTAAAAAGGAAATAATGAATGATCCTCCACAACTTT
>JANLUX010000444.1:0-18170 GCA_031363705.1 Bacteroidota bacterium | reverse complement strand
CCATTCTCAAAAAAGTATTTATAGCCGTCAAGGTCTTCTCTCCGGGTTACTTTGTATTTGCCGAAGGCATGGTATTTATTTGCTTTACAATTTTCAAGCACACGCTGTTTTACTTCTTCTTTCAACCGGATATCGTTTCGTTCAAATGAAAACTTGCCTGTTATTTCATACACTTCGGCAATCAGGTCGTTTAATGTTTTACCACTCTTTGCCATAAATTCCCAGAGTGTAAGCCCCATCCATATTCCATCACGTTCAGGTATATGCCCTTTAATTGCAATCCCTCCGCTCTCTTCACCGCCAACCAATACATCTTCATTGATCATTATCTCAGCAATGTATTTGAACCCGATTTTCACTACTTCCAACTCCAAACCATAGTGCGCACAAATCCTGGCAACTCTTGGTGTGGTGGAAAAGGCAGTACAAACTTTTCCGCGCATTCCTTTATATTTATAGAGATAATGAATGAGCAGTAAAATGATGTGATGTGAATCAACAAAGTTGCCTTTTGAATCATAAAATCCTAAACGATCTGCATCACCATCTGTTACCAAACCGCTTGCTATATCACCACGCTGTTTAATGAGTTCGGAAAACTCTGTCAGGTTTTTATGAATTGGTTCGGGGGCTTGTCCTTTAAACGAAGGATTGTAATCGCAATGGAGCATAGTGATATCAGGTAGCAAACGTTTCATAACATTTTGACCGGCACCAAACATTGCATCATAAGCAAGATTTAATCCCGATTTTTTTATAGCATCTAAATCAAAATTATTTTGCACATGATTGCAATACATCGTTTCAAGATCAATGTATTCGAGTAAGTTATCTTTTTCAAAAGTTTCAAGTGAGAGATGATCGAGGTCAACACTTGTTTTGTCCGGAATAAGCGCTTCAATAGCCACCACATTTTTTACCTGCAAAGGGCCACCGAAAGATCCTTTCAGCTTAAAGCCATTATACTCCGGTGGGTTATGACTTGCCGTGATGATAATTCCTAAATCAGCTTTTAGATTAACGGCTCCTAATGAAATCATGGGAGTAGAAACAAAATCTTTTGCGAGATAAACCTTAATGCCTTTGCTGCACATTACTTTGGCAACGGCTTCGCAGAATAGTTCGCCTGCAAAACGGCAATCATGACCAAGCACGATGCTTGCAGTACCTGGTTTTTCAGCGCCCAGATTATTTACGGTGTCAGGAGTGCGGTTATTCTGTATCCATAATGCAGTGCCTTCTGCCACACGTGCAACGTTATCAACTGTAAAGTCTTTTGCAATAATAGCTCTCCAGCCATCGGTTCCGAATTTAATATCCATGATTCTTATTTAGGATTTTGGGATTTATGATTTTATTCTCGCTGCAAATATAAATCTGTTTTCTTTTTTATTTGAAAAGGATTCATTCTACTTCTACATTATACTTTCTACATTCTACATTCTAGATTCTACATTCTACATTCTACTTTCTACTTTCTACTTTCAACTTTCAACTTTCAACTTACTACTTACTACTTGCAGCCACATTCTCAATTAATTTATTCCACTCCGCTGTTTGCAACGCTTTCAGGTAAAAGTAGGCTTCCCTTCGCGGAATTTTCTGTGCATTGATTTGTGTTATACTCAACTGAAAATTCTTTTCTTTTAACAGTTGTATCCATGACTTTCCATCCATCTGAATTTCCATTTTAATCATATCACGAAATGGAATTTCTGATAAAGCTGAATCGTTTACATAAATTAAAACAGAGACCGGTGCATAGCTGATCACATTCTCTGTTTTCTTCCAGATTTCTTTTACCATCACTTTGGTAATATTCCATTTCTTCTCCAGGTGAGTTATTATTTGATCTCCGCCAAGATTATAAAGCACTTCCTTATTTTCAATTAAATAATTTTGAATGGCATTGATAAACTGTTTGGTTGCGAGCATCTTTTTACTGTCAACGCTGTTCTCAAAGTCAATTTCATAAGTCACCATTTTCTGTGGTGTTTCCACCGAGGTAAAATAGGTGGGGTTGAATTTGTTTCCACCAATAAAATTTTCTTTGATATGTTGAGATTCGCTCACTCCCTTTACAACCTCCCCACCAAACTGCAGGATATGATAAACATATTCTTTGGTGTTAATATAATTCAGCATGCTTGCGCTGAAGTTACCGTTGGCATTGGTGTTTACCCGCGCACTTAGAAATACATCCTGTACATCTTTGTAATCCACATAACCATAGCTCACATCTTCACCTGCTTTATTTTTTGTAGTAAAGGAAAATCCCTGTGTTACGGAACTCAGCGCTTTTCCACCCGCAGTCCAGTATTCGTAAATAAAAATTATTTCCTGATCGGTGAATCGGGTGCCTGATGATTTTTCAATCTCCTGAAGTGTTAAACCGGTAATCTGGATTTCTTTGCCAGGAGAATCCCACAGTTTAGTGCGGCTGCTTATGATTTCATTATAAACAATTCGTGTAACCTCCTCAACAAAATTGCATCCCAAAGTATCAGATTGCTCGCTATGAACAACCCTGAGAAGCACAGGTGTTTGAGCACTGATCACTAATGTGCTGAAACAAAAAATAAAAAGAAGTAATAGCTTGAAGTGTAGTTTTATCATCTACGAATACGAATCGGTACGAATATACGAACGGAGTAACCAACGAATAACGAATCCCGAAGAATCGGGACGAATATCCGAATGACTGCTGCACCTATTCGTAGATGGCGCTTTAAGCCTATTTTTGCGCCTCTTTTATAAAATATGAGTTACCAGGCGGAAATAGAGAAACGTAGAACTTTTGCAATCATCAGTCATCCGGATGCAGGGAAAACAACACTCACTGAAAAGTTTTTATTATTTGGCGGAGCCATACAAACAGCAGGCGCAGTAAAATCAAATAAGATAAAGAAAACTGCTACCAGCGATTTTATGGAGATTGAACGCCAGCGTGGAATTTCCGTAGCTACTTCAGTAATGAATTTTGAATATCGCGATAAGCTCATCACATTGCTGGATACTCCCGGTCACAAAGATTTTGCGGAGGATACTTACAGGACACTTACAGCAGTTGACAGTGTTATCCTGGTGATAGATTGCCAGAAAGGAGTGGAGGAGCAAACCTACAAGCTGATGGAAGTTTGCCGTATGCGCGATACACCTGTGATCATTTTTGTAAATAAGATGGATCGTGAGGGACAATATCCGTTTGACTTGCTGGATGAACTGGAAAATAAATTGAAAATCAAAGTCCGTCCATTGAGCTGGCCCATCAGCATTGGAAGTACGTTTAAAGGTGTTTATAATTTATATGATCAAAGCGTGTATGCATTTACTCCCGGAACTGATAAAAAACCGGAAGGAGTGCACATCACCAGTATTGATGATCCGCAGATTGATAAACTTGCCGGACAATATGCAGAACAGCTGCGTGAAGATGTTCATTTGATAGAAGGTGTATATGATCCCTTTAACCGCGAAGATTATTTAGCGGCCCGTGTAGCTCCTGTTTTTTTTGGAAGTGCTATCAATAATTTTGGTGTCAAGGAAATGCTCGACACATTTGTAAAGATTGCTCCTGCTCCGGGCAACCGTCCTTCTGATGCAGGCATTATTCATTCAACTGATAAAAACTTTACAGGATTTGTTTTTAAGATTCACGCAAACCTTGATCCACGTCATCGTGACCGTATTGCATTCATCCGTATTTGTTCCGGACGTTTTGAACGCAATAAATTTTATCACCACGTAAGGTTAGATAAAGATTTAAGGTTTACCAATCCGGCTTCTTTTATGGCTCAGACAAAGAGTATTGTTGAAGAAGCATTTCCCGGTGATGTGATCGGTTTATATGACTCCGGAAATTTTAAGATTGGAGATACATTGACTGAGGGAGATGATATCCACTTCCAGGGAATACCAAGTTTCTCTCCGGAGATTTTTAAGGAGTTGGTAAATACCGATCCGATGAAGACAAAACAGTTAGAGAAAGGAGTGAGCCAGTTGACTGATGAAGGTGTTGCACAGTTGTTTACACAATACGGAGGAAACAGAAAGATTATCGGTACTGTCGGAGAACTGCAGTTTGATGTGATACAATATCGCCTTGAACATGAATACGGAGCAAAGAGTCGTTTCAATATGATGAATGTTTATAAAGCTTGCTGGATCACTTCAACAGATAAGGAAAAGCTGGAAGATTTTGTAAAGTTCCGGCAGCACCAGGTGGCAACTGATAAAGATGGAAACCTGGTTTACTTAGCCGACAGCCAATGGATGCTCGACCAGATGATTAAAAACTATCCGGAAGTACAGTTTCATTTTACGAGTGAGTTTAAACGCGCACAGCTTGCTTAGCAACAACAACGAATTACGAATTTATACGAATATTCGAATGACTGACGCAAGTATTCGTATATTCGTATAAATTCGTAATTCGTTGATCAAATCAGTAAAGTCTAATTTTGTAGATTAATGAAATCCATTGCTCTTCTCTTTGCGGTTGTATTGTGTTTTGTAAAATCACAAATTGCCAATGCTCAGATTCCCACTACATGTTTTGAAATACAAAGCATTTTAGTTGCTGCATGTGGAACTAATTCTGGTGGGTTAGAAGGAGAAAATGAAATGGTGCGATTTATTACAGGACCCAATGCACTCAACACCTCTAACCTGAATGTAAACTGGCCTAATGGCGGAAACATGTGGCTGGGCGTTACACAGAATGCAACTACAGCGGCAAAAGTTGCTACCATTAATTCAACAATTAATCACTGCGGTTATGTAAAGGAACCAGTTGGTGGCATATTGCCTCCGGGAAGTATGGTCATCCTGGTAACCAGTACCAATATGAATCCTGCTTATAATTCATTTGCAAACCTGAGCGATACTATCTATATGATTTTTCAATCGGCAGGAAATACTTCCGGTCATTTTAAAAATTATGGAACTACACCTCCGCTTACCAGAACCTTAAGCATGAATTTTGGTGCCGGATGCAATGATGCAGTTACTTACCGTATAGATTATCTACTTGATCAAAGCGGACAACCGGGTAGTGGAGAAGGAGCAACAGTGGTGTATAATTTTGCAGGAACTGCCACTTATACTAATCCGGGTTGCCAGGCTCCTTTCAATCCGCTAACAGCAACGCTTACTTCAAACCCGCCAAATATCTGTGCAGGCGATTTAATAAATCTTAACGCAACAATCAGCAATAATAATTACACTTCTTTTTTCTGGAGTGGGGGAGCAGGTGTTTATGGAAATACATCATCATTAAACACAACTTATCAAACTGATAATACTTTCAGCGGAACCGAACTCCTACAGTTTGGAATTGTTGATTTCTGTGGAGATACTTTTTACACACCGCTTATTATTCAAATCAGTTCAGGAAGCAATGTTAATATTGTTACAAATGGAAGCACGAGTTTTTGTGAGGGTGGAAGCGTAATTTTATCGGCACAACTCACAGGAGTATTACCCTCCACTTTCCAATGGTCAACAGGTGCAACATCTAACGCCATTACTGCCGATACAACTGGTATTTATATGGTGACAGCTACCAATACGTGTGGATCAAGTACCGCATCACAATCAGTCACCGAAATTCAAAACACACCAGTTGTCATTTCAGCAAGCGGTGCAACTACCTTTTGCAATGGAGATTCCGTAACATTATCTGCAAGTGGAGGCGGACCTTATACCTGGTCAACCGGTGCTTCTGTAAATAGTATTGTGGTGAATAGCACTTCTGTTATCTCAGTTACGGGCAATCCTGTTTGCGGAAGCAATACAGCACAGCATACCATCACCGTTATTAATCCTCCTGTTGCATCAATAAACGGTAATACGGTAATCTGTCCTGAAAAAGAAGTGAATTTAACAGCATCAGGTGGTGATACTTATCAATGGTCATCAGGTGAAACAACGGCTGGCATAACAGTTAACATTGAAGGAGATTACATAGTTACCGCCACCAATTTATGTGGTTCGGATACAGCAAGTGTTAATCTTATTCAAAGCACGCTTTCAGTAAGTTTTATTGCTGATACCTTGAGTGGAGGAGCACCTCTACCCGTTACGTTTATGAGCAACATCAGCAATGCCAATGTTTATCAATGGAACTTTGGAGATGGAAGTTTTTCCAGCGAAATAAATCCTACCCACATCTTCTCAAGCGGTGGTTTATATACAGTTATTTTAAGTGTTGAAGATCAGAACGGTTGCACTGCTACTTACAGTGAAGATATAAACGTAATTGATGAAACAGGAATCTTTATTCCTTCAGCTTTTACACCTGATGGCGATGGGTTAAATGACTTGTTTATTATCAAAGGAGCAGGTATTACAAGTATCACCACCATCATCTATAACCGCTGGGGACAAGCCATCAACAGTTACTATAAAATAAGTGAGGGCTGGAATGGAAACGATACCAGCAATCAACCTGAGCCCGAAGGCATTTATGGTTATCTTGCTTACATCAGCTTAACCAATGGTGATACAAAGAAGCTGAGAGGAAGTGTTTTGTTGTTAAGATAAAAGACAATCCCTGACAGGGTTTAAAACCCTGTCAGGGGTAAGCAGAGGTTAAGTTGAAAATATTAAGTTTGCTCTATGCAGATTATTGAAAAGCTGTTGCCTGGAAAATTCTATCATATATATAACCGCGGAAATAATCGTGAAAACATTTTTATAGAGCAAAGGAATTACAATTATTTTCTTGAACAGTGGCAGAAACATATTTCTTTGGTTGCAGAAACTTATGCTTATTGTCTGATGAAAAATCATTTTCATTTTTTGGTTCGTATTCATAATGATATGGAAATATCCAAGCTGATAGAAACACTGAATACCCATGTAAGGGTTCAAAACCCTGACAGGGGTGAAAACGAGATTCAAAATACTGACACGGGTATAATGAAAGCTGATGAAGATGCAATCATAAAACGGATCAGTAAAAATTTCTCAAATCATTTTAACGCATACAGTCAAGCTTTTAATATTGCTTTTAACAGGACGGGAAAACTGTTTGAAACTCCGTTTGAGCGCAAACCTGTTAACAATAAATATTATTTTAAGCAATTGGTTTATTACATTCATTTCAATCCGCAGAAACATGGCTTTACAGATGATTTCCGAACCTGGGAACACTCCAGCTATAATAGCTTGTTAAGTGATAAATCAACAAAACTTCAGCGCGAAACAGTTATTAGTTGGTTTAACGGAAGAGAAGATTTTAAGCAAAGTCATCAGTTAAATAATTACGATGAGAGAAATATCAAGGTATTAATTGAAAATGATGATTGAAATTTATCTTAACCCATTCCTCCATCCCTGACAGGGTTTTAAAACCCTGTCAGGGGTAAAATGAACTTCAGTCATTATCCTCAGAGGAATTTTTATTCGGATCACTAAAGTCTTTTATTGCTTCATAATTAGGTTGAAGAATGTAGTTGCCTTTTTTATCAATACATCCCCACATGCCGTTTGATTTAACAAAGGCAAAACCTTCTTTAAAACTTCTTGCACCTTCATAAGCAGGCTGCACAACTATATTTCCGGTCTTATCAATAAAGCCCCATCTTTTTCCAAACTTTACTCTTCCAAGTCCATCCGAAAAATCACCGGCTCCGTCATATACTGCTTTGATTACAAACTTTCCTGTCTTGTCAATGTAACCCCATTTGTCACCCTCTTTTGCCCTTGCAAGCCCTTCAGAAAAGGATTCAGCTCCGGTGAGTGTTGGCTGCACTATATAAGTTCCTTTGGTATCAATATAACCCCATCTTCCAAATTCTTTTACTTGTGCAATTCCTTCGCTGAAGTCACGGGCATTTTCATACTTGGGTTCAATAACAAATTTTCCGGTGCCGTCAATATAGCCCCATTTAGGTCCGATTCTAACTGCCGCTAATTTGTTTTGGGCTGTTAAATTGTTAACGAAGCAGAATGTCAATAATGCAATTATTAGTTTTTTCATTATGATTTTTTTGTCTGGTGTAAAAGTAAAAACAAAATCTTGTTTAGAGAGTCAGGTGTTGAAATAAGGTGAATTTTATGATTCATAGTGATCGGGGAAAATATTTGATGCTTAATTTTCATTTCCTTGTTAAATTAAAAAATCCCTAGTATGATAAATCCATCTATCCCGAAAATTTTATTGAGTATCCTGAATACCCCTGCCAGGGTTTCAAACCCTGGCAGGGGTAAAACCCTCTCCAGTAAAATTTTATTGAACCTTGTATATTGCTTTGCGCTGATGAGTAGGCAGTTTTAATGTAATTTTGAGAAATGCAATCACTTAAACAAACAAGTATTGAAATCATAAAGAATCTGCCTGAGAGCAGTTCGCTGGAAGAAATAATGTATAAAATTAATCTTACAGCGCAGGTGATGGAAGGACTGCAAGATGAACAAAACGGGAAAACAATTTCTACAGAAGAGTTGCTGAAAATGATTGATAAGTGGGAGCAAAAATAAACTGGTCGGACAAGGCAGTTGCCAACCTGAATCATATTTACCGGTTTATTTCTTTCGATTCTGAAGTTTATGCTAAAAGGTTTGTTAAATCATTGGTATCTGCAAGCAGAAGTACAACTAAAAAAATACCCTTTCAGCGGGAGACCCGTTCCGGAATTTCAAGATACACAATTAAGTTATTTGAGAGAGGTGGTTTATAAAGGATAATCGTATAATTTATAATCCTGCATCAGTTGAAAAAATTACAATTGTAGCTGTTGTAAGCGGAAGAATGGATTTACCTGGCACCATTCAAGCAGATTGGAAGATTCAATAATACCATAATGTTTGGTATGATTATTACCCCTCATTAAGTTAAACTAAAAAAATCCCTCCACATGATAAACCACTTTACCCGAAAAGTTTCACTGAGTTCCCTCAATACCCCTGCCAGGGTTTCAAACCCTGGCAGGGGTAAAACCCTCTCCCGGAAAATTTTATTGAGTCTTGTATTTTGCTTTGCGCTGATGAGTGCAAGGGCGCAGTATGTAACAATACCTGATACCAATTTTGTGAATTGGTTAAATGCGCACGTTTATGCAGGGTGCATGAATGGAAACCAGATGGACACTACTTGCAATGCAGTGGTAAATGCTACATATCTTGATTGCGGTAATTCCAATATTCATGATCTAACGGGAATTAGTTATTTTGACAATTTAAATGAATTGATATGTGCAAGTAATCAACTATCTTTTCTTCCCACCTTACCACCTAAATTAAGGTTCTTTCGAGGATGGAGTAATCAACTTACTAGTTTACCTTCTTTACCTGATTCTATATATTATTTTGATTGCACATGGAACCAATTAACAACTCTACCATTCTTGCCTGCTACCTTAGCTTATTTAAATTGTGGTGATAATTTATTGTCTATGATACCGACTTTACCCGGATCTATTATTAGTCTCTCTTGTTGTCATAATCAATTGAGTTCCCTTCCTGTTTTACCTAATTCATTAAAAGAAATAGAATGTTGTTATAATCAATTAACCACATTACCAATATTACCGGATTCATTAAATAGTATTAATTGCACAAGTAATCAACTTACTTCATTGCCATCTTTGCCATCAACCCTTGTATTCCTTCAATGTGGGTCTAACAACATTTCCTCACTTCCTCCACTACCCTTAAATATGGATAAACTTTTCGTTTTCTATAACGCAAATCTTCAATGTCTGCCTGCAATAAATAACATAAATAGTTTTTGGTGGTATGGTACCGGCATTTCCTGTTTGCCAAATTCCTTAACTGCAGGAAATGCTATTCCAACAATTAGCAACGTTCCTTTATGTGCATTTTCTAATCCAGATAGCTGCTCTGTTTACTGGAATATCAGTGGAACAACCTTTATTGATGCTAATAGCAATTGTTTGACAGACACCAATGAAGTTTTACTAAAAAACCTAAAGGTGAAATTGTTTAGCGGAGGAATTCTTAAGCAACAAGCATTCAGCAATGATTTGGGTCAATATGCATTTACTGCTGATACGGGTAATTATGTCTATTCAATTGATACTAATTTATTACCATTGAATGTACTTTGTCCTGCCTCATTTTCTTTCTCAACTAGTCTTAATAATGCAAATCCACAAAATCCAAATAAAGATTTTAGCCTTGAATGCAAACCCGGATTCGATATTGGAGTGAGTAGTGTATTGAGAAAGTCTGGAAGATTTCGTCCGGGCAACAATGCAACACTAAATGTTTTAGCAGGAGATATTAGTAATCATTACAACCTTCATTGCGCAGCAGGAATCAGCGGCACAGTTACAGTTGTTATCAACGGACCATCAAATTTTAGTTCTGTTACACCAGGAGCATTAACTCCTGTTGTCAACGGAGATACATTAATTTATTCCATTGCAGATTTCGGCACAGTAAATTTTCAAAATAATTTCAGCTTTGTTGTGCAAACAGATACCACTGCACAAGCAGGTGATTCGATTTGTTTTGATGTTTCAGTAACTCCTTTGGCAGGAGATAATAACACAGCTAATAATTTTTATAGTCATTGCTTTACCGTTACCAATAGTTTTGATCCTAATGAAAAAGAAGTAAGTCCTTCCGGTTCTATTGATACTTCTCAACATTTGCTTACTTACACCATCTATTTTCAAAACACCGGTAATGATACGGCACTGCATGTTTATCTTTTAGATTCACTTGATAATGCCATTGATGAAAGCAGCATTCAGTTGCTTGCTTACAGTCATGAGCCGTTGGTGCAGGTGATGGGTAACATTATTAAGTTTAATTTTCCCAATATCAATTTACCTGACAGCACTACGGATGAACCAAATAGTCATGGCTATGTTCAATATAAAGTAAGGATAAAAGATACCGCACCTGTGGGTACTATCATTCATAACACTGCTTTTATTTATTTTGATTTTAATGCACCGGTGGTGACTAATACTACGTTTAATCAAATTGATATTTTTACAGACCTCACCCCAACCATCTCCAAAGGAGAGGGAGTAATAGCGGATATATATCCGAATCCAATTGCTTCAGGAGGTGAATTGAAATTTATTTTTAATGCTTCCGCTACAAAGCAGGCATCTTTAAATATTTTTGATATGAGCGGAAGAAAAGTTTTTATGCAATCCATTTATTCTTCTGCACAAACGCAGAGTGTTCGCATACCGTTTTTAGCAATGGGAATTTATCAGTGTGTGATTGATTATGGAAATGGCAGAAGTCATCATAAGTTGGTGATTGGTGATAAGTAATCACATATTAAAACCTTATTGTTATTCATTTAACCTTATTAGAAAGGAGGCTTCAAATTTTTCTCACCTTATTAGATTATTTAAATAAGGTAATAAGGTTAGAACGAGGAAGCGATGGTGTTTCTACTAAGGTTATAAAAATCAAAAAAATAATACCATTAGCTAATATAAAATAGACCAAATTTTCCCCCTCTCCTTTGGGAGAAGGGGCGGGGGTGAGGCGAAAAGAAAAAAACTGTTTTATATTAGCTAATGGTATAAGGTTTCACAAAATTGTGTGAATGACTTTCCAGCACTTTAAAAAAAGTTTTAGCTCCTTCTATACTCTGCTTAATTAATTTATTTTTGAAACCTCTTATGATTCTAAAGGATTCATTTACCATTCCACATCTTATTGAATTTAATTCCATTGGTTCTTCTGAGCTGGGATATATTACAGTGGCTGAATATCAAAAAAGTATTCCGTTTGAAATAAAAAGAGTTTACTGGACCTATTACACTCCTCACGAGGTGATGAGAGGTGGACATGCTCATAAATTGCTAAAACAAATTATTGTGGCAGTATCAGGATCCATTGAGTTTAATATTGAAAACCATTCCGGAGAAAAATTCTTCTTTAAGTTAGAGCATCCAAAGCACGGATTGTTTATTCCTGAAAAGTGTTGGAGAACAATCCGGTTTTCGCACAACGCTGTACTTTTATGCCTTGCATCGCTGGAGTTCTCGGCTGATGATTATATAAGAGATTATAATGAGTTCAAAAAATTAAATTCCTGATATGAGTTTTTATTGCCACCCAAATGCGCTTGTTGAAACTAAAGATATTGGTGACGGAACAAGGATTTGGGCATTTGTGCACGTGCTTCACGATGTAAAAATCGGGAGTAATTGTAATATCTGCGATCACTGTTTTATTGAAAACGATGTGGTGATTGGTAATAATGTAACCGTTAAGTCGGGTGCTTACCTATGGTCAGGTATCACTATTGAAGATGATGTGCATATTGGTCCGAATGTGGTGTTTACCAATGATCTTCGTCCAAGGAGCAAACAGGCATTTGAACCCGGAAAAATAATAATCAGAAAGGGAACTAGTTTAGGCGCTAATTCAACCATATTATCAGGTGTTGAAATCGGGAAATATGCAATGACGGGAATTGGTTCCGTGGTAACACGAAATGTTAAAGACTATGCTCTTGTTTATGGCAATCCTGCAAAACAAAAAGGTTGGGTAGATGAACAAGGTGAAAAACTAGTAAAGGGTGGTGATGGATTATGGGCTTCAGTAAATGGGTCTCAATATAAAGAAACTGAAGAAGGATTGGTTAAACTATAATTATCTGAATGCCGAAAATATCATTTATAATCCCCTGTTATTTTAATGAACAAAACATACCTGTAACCACGCAGGAACTTTTACAGAATGAAAAATTGTTTCCTGCTGATGTAACCTTTGAATATGTTTTTATAGATGATGGGTCGAAGGACAATACCTACAATGAATTATTAAAATTCCATCACTCTTACCCATCCAAAGTAAAAATTATAAAGCTTGCCGGTAATGTGGGTTCATATAACGCAATACTTGCAGGAATGAATTACGCCACCGGAGATTGTAATGTGATACTTGCTGCAGACTTGCAGGATCCTCCTGATATGGTTCCGAAGATGTATGAGTACTGGCAAAAGGGGATAAAATTTGTGATCGCAAACAGAACAGACAGAGAAGAAAGTTTCGGGCAAAAAATATTTTCAAACACTTATCATAAGCTGATTAAAAAACTGGCGTTAAAAAATGTTCCTCCCGGTGGATTCGACCTTGTTTTATTTGATATACAATTGCGTGATGAAGTAGTAAGGATCAACGAGAAAAACACCAACACTATTTACCTGCTTTCATGGCTTGATTATGACTTTGTAAATATTCCTTATACGAGAAAGAAAAGAGAGATCGGAATTTCGCGCTGGACACTGAAGAAGAAAATAAAGCTTTTTATTGATTCATTTGTTTCCTTCTCCTTCTTTCCCGTTCGTGCCATTTCTGTAACGGGGATAGTAATGGGTCTTATCGCTTTCCTGTATGGAGTGTTTGTGTTGTTTGCAAAGTTATTCGGGCTTGTTCCCATCAGCGGATGGAGCAGCATGATGGTGGTTTTGTTGTTTGTTTCTTCTTTCCAGATGATAGCATTGGGAATTATAGGAGAGTATGTGTGGAGAAGCCTGGATGCAGCACGCGGACGACCCAATTTTGTAGTGGATAAAATTATTGATGAACAAAAAAGCAATGAGTAAAAAAACCGGTTTAATCATTGCTCTTTTTTCTGCTTTGAGTGCTTTTTTTTTTAATGAATACAATTTATTGCTCTTCAGAAAAGCAGATGCTCAAAACAATACCCATTCACTTGTATTGAATGAAACCATTTTTACACCAGATGATGAATATTATATTTCACCTGTTGAAAATTACCTGGCAGGTAAAGGCTGGAAACGTTCACCGGCAGTGAGTGATGGAGATTATTTCAGAAGAGTTCCCGGTTATTCACTTATTTATCTTGCGTTTGCCAAAGTGAGCGGACATCA
Organism: Bacteroidota bacterium; assembly: GCA_031363705.1. GTDB lineage: Bacteria > Bacteroidota > Bacteroidia > AKYH767-A > OLB10 > JANLUX01. The sequence continues at coordinate 4,329 of JANLUX010000444.1, read as the reverse complement.
ATCTGCACACCACTTAATAAAATATTTTCAGCTTATACTTTTTGGTATTTCTGTTTATTGCTTTTGCTTTATTGTGTTCTCCTTCACAAAGCATAATCTATTAACCATTTTTCTTTCTTTGTTTTATGGAATAGTCCCCTTCTTCAGCGGTTGGTTATATTATACAATGACTGAAGCCATCACTCCCGCATTAATGGTATTGTATGTTTTTTATTTGTTGAGGGCATATCATCAAAATGATGAAAGGAAAAAATTGCTGAATTATGTAGCTGCTTCTTTTTTTCTTGGATATATTGTTTTAACCAGACCTTATACAGGTATTGCAGGGCTTATGATTGCTGCCTGTGTAGTAAATGATTATTATGTGCATAAGGAATTAAAAAATATTTCATTCTTATTTAAGAAGAGCTTATTAATCAGTGTTGTTCCATTGGTAATGATTAGTGCATGGACCATTCGTAATTATGTTTTAACAGCTGAATTTGTTCCATTGGAAAAAGCATTTCATCCCCAGTCGCTTGACAGGATGAAACCCGAGTTTGAAGGTATGTGGAGCTTTGCCAAATGCTGGGGTGAAGACGGACCTGTTTTTAATTCATATCTGCAACCTTTATATTACAGGGCAATAACGGGTGATACAAGTTATATTCATATCAGAAAAGTGTTGGATACGTGGCCTCAAAATATTGTTGATGAATTCGGTTATCAACGGTTGTATAATATTTTACAGGAACAACAGCGGGTGGCGTTCATGCAAAAGGTTTATTATGATAAACAGATTGCAATGCCTGATCAATATATGCCTGAACAACTAATCTTGCAGCAGCAATATCACGAGCTGATTAATGAATACAAGCAAAAACATTTCTTTAATTATTGGATTATTTCGCCATTGATTTATCTTAAAAGAATGGTTATTCATTCTAACACTTCAAACATTGCTTTTTTTCAAAAAAACAAAGATGAAATAACAATCAATTTTATGCGGTATATATTGGTGCTGCTCCATATAAGTATTTATTGCTGCCTTTTCATTAACCTGTTTTTAATGAAAAATAATCTGAATAAAATTTTGTTTGTTTACACTCCTTTGTTGTTTGTATTGTTTTTCACAGTGTTTCACAGAGAGATTGAGCAACGGTATATGTTAACCATTCTGCCTGTGATGATAATGGGAGCAGGCTTTACTTACCTGATGCCGGTTTCACTGAAGCAAAAAATGAAAGGAAAGAAAGTAAATAATAATATGCAGTCTCACATTGGTTAAAACACACTGGGTAAATTAAATTAATTTTGAAATTCAATTTGCCATTCACTCCCAATTATAAAAATTAAAATAAGCAGATTAGTTTTATGATCAATGTAACAAAAGCTTTTCTACCGGAACTGTCAGCATATGAATATTATTTAAAAAAAATATGGGAGAAGGGATGGATCACAAATAATGGTGATTGTGTGGTTGAACTTGAGAAGCAGTTGAAATCCTATCTCAACGTTCCTAATTTATGGTTTTGCAATAACGGAACTATTGTATTGCAATTTGCGATAAGGGCATTAAAACTCAAAGGAGAAATTATTACCACTCCCTTTAGTTACGTTGCAACTATCTCATCAATTTTATGGGAGTATTGCACACCGGTTTTTGTTGACATTGATGATGAAACCTTCACGATTAATCCTGATTTGATTGAAAAAAGCATTACTGATCGAACCACAGGAATCCTGGCAACACATGTATATGGCAACCCGTGTGATGTGGATGCTATCAAAAAAATTGCTGACAAGCATAACCTGAAAATAATTTATGATGCAGCTCATGCTTTTGGTGTTGAATACAAAGGCACAAGCATTTGTAATTATGGTGATGTATCCACACTGAGTTTTCATGCTACCAAGCTTTTTCATACCATAGAAGGAGGCGCTATTGTAACACAGGATGAAGCACTCGCAAAAAATATATACCTGATGCGTCAGTTTGGTCATATTGGTGATGAGCATTTTACTTTGGGTATCAATGGCAAAGTATCAGAGTTTCATGCAGCTATGGGATTGTGCATATTACCCCACATGGAAGCAATTGTTGAAGAGCGAAAAAAAATCTGCAATTATTATGACGAACTTCTGGACAGTATTCAAATTCAAAAATTGAAAATACGATCTCATACAAAATATAATTTCGCTTATTATCCTGTTGTTTTAAAAGATGAAAAAACTTTAGAACGGGTGATGGATCAATTAACACAAGAGCAGATTATACCACGCAGATATTTTTATCCATCGTTAAACACTTTGCCATATCTCTCGCAACACTATAGTTGCCCTGTTAGTGAAGATGTAAGTAACCGGGTGTTATCACTCCCATTGTATTCAGGGTTGGATAAACAAGACATCGGAAAAATTTCTTCAATTATTTTAAAAACTATCTGAAAAAAATTGTTGACGTTACAGGTTGTATAAAATATAATTTCAATATTCCGTATGCATATTTATATTACGAACTTAAAATGGAGTAAAGAGAGAAGATTGCACATGGAGAAGCAATTGAAAGGAACAAAACTTTCTTATGAGTTTTTCGATTGTGTAGTGGGTGCGGATCTGTCTGCTGAGGAACTTGCAGAAAAATGCAATATGGATGAGATCAAAAGATTGAATGAAAAGGCAGGAGTTGAATGGTTTAACAAAGGCATTATTGGTTGCACGCTAACTTGTCAGAATATGTTTAGGGACATGCTCGCTAAAGGTTTAGATTACATGATGCTATTAGAAGATGATACTGTTATCCCTGATAATCTGAACGAGATATTGGAATTTACAGAGACACAGCTGCGGCAGGGTGATATGGTTTTGCTTTACTGGAAAGCATGGAATCCACTTGAGTTGAGAGATCCTGTTATCCGTACACCGTTTGGATTTAATTATTACATCCCGCAAAATTATCAGGTGCTCACAGGAGGAAATGCATGGATAATGTCGGGAGAAGTAGTGAAAAAAATGCTCGCATTAAATGTTCCCATACACACCACACCGGATAATTGGAAATATTTTTATGATAATAAAGCCATTGACCGTCTTATTTGTGCTTATCCAATCGTGGTGAATGCAGCCAATTTTAAATCAACTATGCATAAAGGAAAGTTTGTATGGCTGCGTAAGATGGTTGACCGTTATAAAATTTTTCCAGTTTATCAATACCTGAATTATAAGCGGAATAAAAAACTAAGCAAAGCGCACGAAGCAGTTTTTGTAAATCAAAAGAGTTAAACTTACATTCAATTTTTTCTGTGGTTGTGTTTCAAAAGTAAATTCTTTAATTTCCTTTCATGGATTTAAAAAAATCACCTGCGTGATACCTGGTGGGAGTAATATTTTTCTCATTACTATAAACAAGATGACGGAATATATCCACTCTTGCTGACGGCTCTGGCAACCGCGAAGAATCTTCTTCAGGAAATGCTTTATGTCTCATTTCTGTTTTTATCCCGCCAGGATCAATGATAAAAACCTGGATGTTTTGTGGTTTAAGTTCTTCTGCAAGCACCTGGCTGAATCCTTCCAGTGCAAACTTAGAAGCAGCGTAAGCTCCCCATTGAGCGCGTCCTGTATTTCCAAGTCCTGAACTCACATTGATAATTTTGCCTCCATCAATTATTGAAGGGAGCAAAAGTTTTGTTAAATAAAAAATCGAATGAATATTAATGGTAAACACATCCTGCCATTCTTTAAGATTATAATCTTTGATGGAAACCCGACTGCCTAATACTCCCACATTATTGATCAGAATATCAATTGTTTTAATTTGTGAAGTAATTAAAGTTGCTGCCTGTTCAACACTTTGAAAATTCATAATATCAACACGGATATTTTTAACTAAAGGTAAATCAGAAGGAGTACGTGATAAATTAAATACCGTATTTCCATCTTCACTGAATGTTTTTGCCAAGGCATATCCTAATCCTTTGCTTGCTCCGGTTATTACTATATTTTCCACAGTTTACCTTGGGTATTTATAGTTAAGTTTTTTTTCAATTCATCAATGTCTTCATATTGCACAACAAGCTCATTCCAATATCTGAGTATGCAAACCGGATTTGCTTCAAGTTTTAATTTCTCCTGCTTTAATAAATTATTACAAATAAAAAGTGGCTCATTAAATCCTGCGAGTGTTAGTGATGCAGTAGTGCCTGAACAGCGTGCATTAATTTCTAAAATAAAATATTCGTTTCCTCTTTTGCGCAGTTGAATGTTACATGCACCAAATGGTTGTAATGCTTCCACAACATTTGATACATATTTCTCTAAATTCTTGTCGGTTTCCACGAACGCTTTATA
>JANLUX010000392.1:0-1715 GCA_031363705.1 Bacteroidota bacterium | reverse complement strand
GGGGCTTTCTGTTTTTATGAGGGTAATTAAAGTGAAAATTATTTTGGCTTTTTGCGGGGATGTTGACGTGTATCCCAAAAGATGATAAGGTCAATACGGGTTGATTTAATTTTATAAATCAAAAAATTATGTGGTGTTACCAATGCTTCTCTAACGTTTTTCTTATTGGTTCCCCGAAACATGTTAGGATGTTCTGAGATGTAGTCAATCACATCGTCAGTTGCTTTTACAAAATTCTCAACCTCGCGTTCTGTCCAATCACTAAGCAAATATTCTATGACTCGATTGAACGTTTCAATGGCTTCAGGAGTCCACCTTACTTCTTTAGCCATTTCTGATAACGCTTTTTCATGTCGTCATGAGGTATTGTTTCTCCGTTTGCCGATTGTTTCAACCCGCGTTCCACCGATAATTTAATTTCAGCAGGCAACTCATCCCACCAATTTTGTTTTTGCGTATCAAAAATTGCTTTAAGATAATTGATAATATTTTTATCGTTTGTGTTTAGTAAACGTTTAGCTAATTCTAATTTAACAGCAGTAACATTCATCTTATTAATTATTTGAAACAAAGATAAAATGAATTCTGCAAGAATAGATTTTTGCAGTAGGTCAGGTGAGAAGGCTCCGTGTAATGCGGGGCTTTCTGTTTTTTATTACTCTTTCAATAATTTTCCTTTTGCACTATTGCCATTTTTATCCTGCACTTCTGCAATGTACATTCCTCTTGCAAGGTTGAATACATTAATTTCTATTGTACCATTAAAAGTTTGTTGCAGCAATGTTCGGCCTGTTATATCGTAGAGTGTTAAAGTGCTGGGATGTTGAAGTGTTGTAGTGATGATGACGGTGGAAATAGTTGGGTTGGGAGAAACCAATAAAGTATTATTAATATGTTCAACATCTTCAATTCCAGTTATTGTATTATTGAGTTTCGCAATAAATATATCATAAGGATTTCCAGTTACCGTATTATTATTTAATATGGTGGAATCAAAAGCAATGGTAGAACTATAAAAAAATCCTGTTAAATAAACGTTATTCAATAAATCTGTTGTAATAGAACGTCCTGCTTCTCCAGAAGTACCTCCCACCCCTTTTGCCCAGACAAAGTTGCCCATTGAGTCTAATTTCGAAATAAAAATATCCTGAAATGATGAAGATAAATTGTATGTGCCCGGGCCGGGATCAAAATCCACTATTCCATAGAATCCCCCTGTTGTGTAAACATTTGCAAATCCATCTACTGCAATTGAGTTTCCAACATCCCAAAGACTTCCACCCATTACAGTTGCCCATTTAAAATTGCCTGCATTGTCATACTTTGAAATGAAAATGTCGAAGTTTCCCGATGATGACAAATTAAATACTACCGCACTCGGGTCAAAATCTGTAGTTCCTACTATATAACCGGTTAAATAAATATTTCCAAATATATCGCAGACTATTGAATTACTTACTTGGTGGTTTATTCCTTCAATTGTATTCGTCCATTCAAAAACCCCTGAGCTATCCAACTTGGAAATGAAAATGTCAGTACCTCCTATAGAATTTAAATCGTAATTGATTGATGAATCGGGATTAAAATCTATTGTTCCATTAAAGGTACCTGTTGTGTACACATTGTCAAGAAGATCTGTTGTAATAGACAAACCCACACTATTACCTATACCGCTCATTGCCTTTGCCCATAAATAATTACCAGCACTACTTAAT
>JANLUX010000325.1:0-14152 GCA_031363705.1 Bacteroidota bacterium | reverse complement strand
CTTTTTTGTTTATTGGTGCAATTCTTATTGAAGGGTTAGTATAAATTATTTTAGCAACATAGTCCTCATATACATTACCAATAAGCCTTTGGTCACAATCCTCACAAAGAATATTTCTTTCTATATAAACGCTCCCAGATTTTTCAATCTGTGATTTAATTTGATTTTTTCCTGCATCAAAGGCAACTTCATTTATTATGCCTTTTTCGTCCATTATGTTGGATTGTTTGATGACAAATCTTGGTATAATGTGTGATTCCTTTTGAAGAATTTTTCTATTCAAGCACAATTTGCAAATGCCAATTTTGTTAAATGTCTCAAACTGGATTCCTTCGTTCAATTCAGTCCAATGAATCTTCTTGCCTTTAATAACGCTCCAATTTTTTCTCTGTGATTCGGTGGCATTTAATAACCAGGGTTTTTTGGAAGTGGTTAAGGCAATTTCTCTTCCATCCGATAAATTAATGATTAGATTATCAGTTGTAAAATCAATTGTTGTAATCTTTACCTCATTCTTGTTTTTCATTACAACAACTACCAAACATTTTCATTTCCATCTGTAAAAATATAATTTTAATGGTTGGCAGCGTTTACCCCTTTCAGGGTTTTAAACCCTGAAAGGGGTTATACAGCTACTATTTTTATACAAGCACCATCATACATCACAAATAAATACAAATAAGCGGTTCTTCATCGCATAAGTGTCGGCTGACATACACTCTACTTACTTCTCTTCAACGAAAAACTAAACGTAGTTCCTTTTACTATTTCACTAGTAACACTAATCGTTTGCCGATGTGCTTCTAAAATATGTTTAACGATTGCAAGACCTAATCCTGTACCTCCCTGCTCGCGTGAACGGCTTTTATCCACTCTATAAAAACGTTCGAACAAACGTGGTAAGTATCCTTTCTCAATTCCAATACCATTGTCTTCTACATCTGCAATAACATGCTCACCTGAATACTGATAACGGATTTCAGTTTGTCCATCACGCTTGCCATACTTGATAGAATTTACAATCAGGTTTACCAACACCTGGCGGATTAAATCTTTATCAGCATACACATAGCATTTTTCATCATTGTGTTTCAGAATCAGTTTAACATTTCGTTCTTTCGCCTGCAGTTCCAGCGACTCAATCACATCCTGTGCAAGATCACCGATATCGAATGTGCGCGGTTCAATGATGAGATCACCGGCTTCAAGCCGTGAAATAGATTCAAGATCATCTACAATATTTATTAAGCGATCAATATTACGACTTGCTTTTTGTAAATACAACATGTTCACATCCCGGTCATCAATTCCCCCGTCAATTAATGTATGCACATAACCTTGTGCACTGAAGATGGGAGTTTTTAATTCGTGCGAAACATTAGATAGAAATTCTCTGCGATAGTTTTCTATTTGTTTAAGATGATCAATTTCTTCGCGTGATTCATTGCTCCAGTCAATTAAAATTTTATTAATGTTTTCAGCAATATCATCACCACTTCCCCTAAGCTCTCTTAATGGTTGTGATGGATTACGCAACTTAACAATGCTTTTATAAATGCGATCAAAATGCTTTTCAAAATGTTTTTTATAAACTGAATGAAGCACTAAATAGCTGCATGAAAAAGTAATTGTCAGAATGGAGATAAATAGAATACCGCTGAATGAATGTTGAACGAAATAAAAAACAACAGTCGTTATCACACTCACCAAAAAAGAGATGAGCAGTGATGCATTAACAACAACTCTGGATTGACGATTTAGCATTAATAAACAAACGTAAATTATTTTTTTAAAATTACTGATCAAACTTATAACCGATTCCTTTAATCGTTTTAATAGAATCATCTCCGAGCTTCTCACGGATTTTTCTCACGTGCACATCTATGGTACGATCGCCCACAATAATATCTGTACCCCACACTCGTGCAAGAATATCTTCGCGTGTAAAAACTTTTCCTGGTTTGGAAGTAAGCAAAGCAAGCAATTCAAATTCTTTCCGCGGAAGCGCAATGGATTTTTCCTTCTTATAAACAAGATAACGATCACGATCAATTTTTAAATCACCAATAGTAAGAACCGGTGCACCATTTGTTTCACTTTGACCATTCACTCTTCGCAGCAATGCTTTAACACGGCTTATTAATATTCTTGGTTTAATTGGTTTGGTGATGTAGTCATCAGCTCCCACGTCAAAGCCTGCTATCTGCGAGTATTCTTCATTGCGTGCAGTGAGAAAAGTAATAATAGTGTTTTTCAACTCCGGAATTTCGCGCAGGTGACGACAGGCTTCAATACCATCCATCACCGGCATCATGATATCAAGAATAATTAAATCCGGTTTTTCCTTACGTGCAATTTCAATAGCTGCCTTACCATTCTTCCCTATAAAAACTTTATAACCTTCCTTCCGGAGATTATATTCCATAAACTCGAGGATATCCGGCTCATCATCTACCAGCAAAATTTTCGCTTCGTTTTGCATCACTTTTTATTTCTACAAAATTGATTTTGTATTGTTACGAAATTGTTAAGTCCGTATTAACGCAATCATAATTTATGTAGCAAAGTTAGCAAGGAACTTTAGCAAATTTGTAGCAAAATGTGTGGTGGTTAGATTCTTAGTATTTTTGTTTGTGAATATAAAATCAATTTAAAAATGAAACATATAGTTGAAATTGACGATAGGAATAGTACGGGAAGGCATCTTCTCAATCTTATTAAATCACTTTCAAAAAAAAATGCAGGAATAGACTTTTTATCAGAAGAGGATAAAGAAGATGCTGAATTGATAAAAGAAATTAAAAATGGCGCTAAAAGTGGTATTGCAAATAAACATACTGTTTTAAAAAAATTAGGGATTAAATGAATGTTGAGTTTACCAGAAAATTTGAAAGACAAATTAATTTGGTAAAAGATGCGTCATTAAAGAATGAAATTGCTGAGGTTGTTAAATCTGTTATGAGTGCAGGCAAACTTTCAGAAATAGCCAACCTTAAAAAATTAAAAGGATACAAAACTGCTTTTAGAATTCGTACAGGGCATTACAGGATCGGAGTAATTCTTCACGACAACACAATTTTCTTCTCGGCTTTTGCTCATAGAAAAGATATTTATAAAAAATTTCCATAAAAAGTCTGATTATGAAATGAACAATCTGTTATTGAAAAAAAAATGTCTTTAAAATAACTCAGTACAAAATCACGTTTACCTTTACAAAAATTTTAATGAAACGCATTCCCTCATGGCTCAAAAATAAATACGTGCTCAGCATCATTGTGTTTTTTGTGTGGATGATGTTTTTCGACCGCAACGATTTTATCTCGCAATACAGTTATCGCCAGGATTTAAAAAAGCTGGAAACTGACAAGGAATATTATCAAAAAGAAATTGAGCAAAACAAAAAAGATTATCAGGAATTAATGAGTGATCCCAAACATCTTGAAAAATTTGCCCGTGAGCGTTACCTGATGAAAAAGGATAATGAGGATATTTTTTTAATTGTTTACGATCAGCCGAAAAAGAAGGATCATTTCTTTTCAGAATAGCATTGTAGATTTAATATGTTTTTGAATGTAATTATTTTTTCGAATCATCAAAGAATTCTACACCATCCACTGTAACATATCCAAATCGTTGATTGATATGGACCTCATAAAACCCATTTCCTAAATCTCGTATCGAATCATATTTAGGTCTTAGGACTTCTTTACCGCTATAGTTGACAATTCCCCATTTTCCACTTATTTCTCCTGGCTCTGCATCTATTTGTACCATGCTGTAATTAGTTTTAAAACCGCCTACAGCATAATAAATGAATGGGACAATTTCTTTCCCATTACTATCAATAACACCTGCTCTTCCATTTAACTTAGCTAACATTCTATTTCCAAGCGTATCAGCCCAACCAAACATTGAATAGTTAGGATTATCGAATTTATTTTTGAAAGTAAAAGGGTATTTAATGGGAATCAAAATATTGTTTAGAGTATCGACTACACCGTACAAACTGTCCATTGATACTAAAAATCCATGAGGGGCAAACGTACATGGTTTTTTATGGAAAAGTTCAACCTCTCTGAGAGTTTGATAAATAGGTGGGATATCGAGGTAAGTTTTTGTACTGAATACTCCATATTTTCCATCTTTTCTAATTATAAATTTATCATTGGTGGAAGCTGAAGTAAGTGTGTCAAATTCAAAAGGTAAAATCTTTTTAAAATTATGATCAAGAATTGTCCACTTGGAATTCTTTTCAATAAAAAATAGCTTATCCTGAATAAAAAAATTATCATAAACAGGCGCCAATATTTCTTTGCCACTACTTTTACTTAAACCCATGCGACCATTAGTAAATAGTGTCAATGTATCGTTTCTGTAAATTTGAATATTATCATATTTTGTTGGAATAAGTTCTTCTCCCGTTTTACTAATGCAACCCATTTTATCATTCTTCTTAACATACATTAATTCTTTAAAAACGGCTCCTTCTTTCACAGTGTTACCAAGATAAATTAAATCATACGGAAGTTTTTTAATCCATTTTCCCTTTATGTCAATTAGAAAATACTCATTCTGCTTTTGACCAATAACATAACCATCTTTAATATCGGTCACATAATCATAAATTAAGGGAATTAAAACATTATAACTTTCATCAGTATAACCAAAGGAGTCTCGACTAATTATTTTAACCATTTTGTATTCTGGAAAGTATTCAACATATGTGTATTTGGGTTGTATAATAAATTCTCCTGTTTTATTGATATATGCGGTTAAGCCATTTATTGATACTCGCGCTACATTTTTTGAAAAAAAATCAACCCTGTCATATCTCGGTTCAATTACAATTTTTCCTTTGCTATCAGCAAACCCAAATAACGAATCCTTTCTGAAAGGTATTAGTTCAAAAGTTTGACCATATAAAATATTAATAAATGAAAAAAAACATATTATAAGATTTAAAATCCTTCTAAAAAAATTCTTCATTTATTTTAATGCTACAAATATTAGTTAATTCATTTGCATAATCTACAAGGTTAATTTGAGTGTTTACCCTTCATACAATCCAAAAACATCACGCATTACATCCGCAATTTCTCCAAGCGTTGCGTAAGCTTCTGTTGCAGATAAAATATGCGGCATCAGATTACTTCCATCTCGCGCACTTTGTTCCAATGCGTTTAATATTGTTTGCACCTCAACATTATCACGTTCAGCTTTTATTTTTTTAATTTTTTCAATTTGAAGATTGCGGATGCTATCATCCACAGCAAAAAGATTTTCAAAGGGAGGTTCTTCAATACTAAACTTGTTTAAACCAACAATTACTTTTTCACCGGTTTCAATTTCTCTTTGATAAGTATAAGCGGATGCTGCAATTTCATTTTGAATAAATCCTGCTTCAATCGCATTTACTGCTCCGCCCATTTCGTCAATTCGATGGATGTAATCCCAAGCCTTGCGTTCTACTTCATTGGTGAGCCATTCCACATAATAACTTCCTCCGAGTGGATCGGCAGTTTGAGCAACTCCACTTTCGTTTGCAATAATTTGTTGTGTACGTAATGCGATGCGTGCAGCTTCTTCAGTTGGTAGTGCGAGTGCTTCATCATAACCGTTTGTATGTAATGATTGTGTTCCACCCATCACTGCTGCTAATGCCTGTACTGTCACACGAGTAATATTATTATGCGGTTGTTGTGCAGTTAATGTAGAACCTCCTGTCTGCGTATGGAAGCGTAACATTTGTGCACGTGTATCTGTTGCACCTAACTCTTTTGTGATAGTTGCCCACATTCTTCTCGCAGCACGAAACTTTGCAACCTCTTCAAATAAATTATTATGTGCATTAAAAAAGAACGACATGCGTTTTGCAAAAACATTTATATCCAATCCTTTCTCGAGCGCTGCTTTTAAATATGCTTTTCCATCTGCCAAAGTGAAGGCTAATTCCTGCACTGCATTAGCACCTGCTTCACGGATGTGATAACCGCTCACGGAAATGGTATTCCACTTTGGTAACTCTTTACTGCAATATTCAAAAATATCAGTGATGATGCGCATGCTTGGTTTCGGTGGATAGATATAAGTACCACGTGCTGCATACTCTTTCAGGATATCATTTTGAATGGTGCCTGAAATATTTTTCAGATCAGCACCTTGTCTTTTTGCAAGAGCAATGTACATGCTCAATAAAATACCTGCAGTTGCATTAATGGTCATTGAAGTTGTGATCTTCTGCAGCTCTATTCCACCAAAAAGAATTTCAATATCATGCAATGAATCAATTGCAACACCTGCCTTGCCAACTTCACCTTCTGAAAGGGCGTGGTCAGAATCATAGCCGATTTGTGTAGGCAAATCAAATGCAACAGACAAACCGGTAGTGCCTTGATTCAATAAATAATGATAACGCTCATTGCTTTCTTCAGCAGTAGAAAAACCTGCATACTGGCGCATGGTCCATTGCTTGCCGCGATACATATCAGGTTGAATTCCTCTTGTAAAGGGAAATTCACCTGCATCTTCTTTTAAAGGAATCGGTTCTTTATAGATTCGATTTATTTCAATGTCTGAATCGGTGTGGATGTTTTTTTCTTCAATCATGTTTTTTATTTGGTCAACGAATTACGAATAAAAAAATCGAATATACGAATGCATGCATCTGCCATTCGTATATTCGTACAAATTCGTAATTCGTTGATATTATTAGAATAACTGTGAAACTTCAGCCTTGATAATATTTAACGCTCTTTGTGTCGGAAAATCTTCTTTTTCAAGCATCATATCAAAAACCTTTTTACTTAAGAGATAAGAGGGAGATTCAGCTTCTAAACTATTAGCTGCCGTATTTATCAATCGTGCAACTTCTTCTTTTGCATTACGCGTAATTATCCATGCAGGTGCTGAAACATAAATTTGCTGACTGAAATTATGCTCAAATTCTGTACGTAGTGTTTCCAGTAATCGCTGCTGAAACTCCTGCACAGTTAATCCGGGCTCATGTTGGTTTATCATCATCACATTGGGTGATATACGTTCAAGATAAAGTGTTAGCCGCTCATAAGCCTGCAAACGCAAAGGCAACAATTCTTTCTGCATCAGAATTTTTGTTTCAATCAGTTTCAGCTTATGTTCTTTTTCAATAAAGCTTTTGATGAGCATGTATGCAGTCACAAAAACCAACAGCGAAGGAGCAAGGTAAAACAGGAAATCAATAATACCTTTGGGGATGTCCATTTGAATTTAATTTAATGGTTTGTAAAATGTTCTTTTCTTTTTTTGAAATACTCTTTGATTTCAGCAAATGACATATTCATAATGTCTTTACTTATTTTATCCCTGATTTCACGCATCATTTCAACAGCGTCAAAATCTTTTTTGATTTTAAAAATTTTACTTTTCATAGTCGAATGAGTTTCTGTTATCTAAATTTTATTTAAACCTTAGTAGAAAAGAAACTCCGAAAATTTAACCTTATTACCTTATTGTTTAAATTGCAATAAGGTAATAAGGTTGGATTTGTATGCACAATTATTCTACTAAGGTTTGCTTCATTCTTTTCTAATCACAAACTTACACTTTTAGCTATTTAAATACCTTTGCCCGACAATTTTAAAAGCCTGTGAACAATTACTTGAGCGAACGTGTTAACCGTTTGCATGAATCGGCTACCATAGCAATGGCGCGCCTCAGCAGAGAATTAACAGAACAAGGACATAACATCATCAGCCTTAGTTTGGGTGAACCTGATTTCATCACTCCTAAAATTATTTGTGATGCTGCAAAAAAAGCAATTGATGAAGGCTTTACACATTATCCCCCTATTTCAGGATTTGGTGATCTGCGTAAAGCAATTGCAGAAAAATTTAAACGCGAAAACAATCTTGATTTTAAACCGGAACAGATTGTAGTTTCTACCGGTGCCAAACAAAGCATAGCAAACGTTATCATGTGTCTGATCAATTATGGTGATGAAGTGATTGTTCCGGCACCTTATTGGGTGAGTTATTCGCAGGTGATAGAACTTGCAGGTGGTGTGCCCGTTTATATTCAGACAACTATTGAAAATGATTTTAAGCCGACTGCGCAGCAAATTAAAGAAGCCATCACACCAAAAACCAAAATGCTTATTTACTCTTCACCATGTAATCCTACAGGGTCCATGTTCAGCAAAGAAGAATTGAAAGCCATTGCAGAGGTGATTGCTCCGCATCCGCAGATTTATATTTTGTCGGATGAAATTTATGAGCACATTCATTTTGAGATGCAGCATGAAAGCATTGCACAATTTGATTTTATTAAAGACCGCGTGATAGTAGTAAATGGTGTTTCAAAAGGTTATGCAATGACAGGATGGAGAATAGGTTACATCGGAGCTGCGCTGGATGTTGCCAAAGCATGCGATAAAATGCAGGGACAATTTACCTCGGGTGCTAACAGCATTGCACAAAAAGCAGCATTGGCAGCAGTAAGCCTTGATTGGAAACAATTTGATTTTATGCGTGAATCATTTTTGAAAAGACGTGACTTAATGTTGAAGTTACTCCGTGAAATTCCGGGTTTGAAAATGAATCAGCCACATGGTGCGTTTTATATTTTTCCGGATGTGTCCTATTATTTTGGAAAGAAAAACGGAAGTACAATCATCAACAATGCAAGTGAACTTTGCATGTATTTATTGAGTGATGCAAAAGTTTCAGTTGTTACTGGTGAGGCATTTGGAGATAATAACTGCGTTCGTTTCAGCTATGCAACTTCGGAAGATTTGTTGATGGAAGCTGCCAAGAGAATAAAAGCGAGCCTTGAAAAATTAAATTAATTCTTTCATAAATATTATTGGTCTTAGCCGGCAGGAACTTCCAATTCCTTCTCCCATTTACTAATCACAGCTGTCGCTACTGCATTGCCTATCACGTTGGTTGCAGAACGTCCCATATCCAACACCTGGTCAATACCCAGTAACAAGAGTAATCCTGCTTCAGGAATATTAAATGCGCCCAGCATACCTGCAATCACAACCAAAGAAGCACGGGGAACTCCAGCCATTCCTTTACTTGTAACCAACAACATCAACATCATTATTATTTGTTCATGTGTTGTCATTTCAATTCCATACGATTGAGCAATAAACACCGTTGCAAATGTCATGTACATAATAGAGCCATCAAGATTAAATGAATAACCAAGAGGCAAAACAAAACTCACGATGCGATTGCTGCAACCATATCGCTCTAAAGCCAACACCAATTTTGGAAATGCCGATTCACTGCTTGCTGTAGAGAATGCAAGCAACATCGGTTCTTTTATATGGCTGATTAATTTAAAGAATGGAATTTTTAAAGTCACACATATACCGCCCAAAATAATGAAAGCAAAAAACAGCAAGCCGAAATAAAAACAGGCAATCAGATAGAGATAACCGCTGATGATTCCGATTCCTTGTGTCGCCACCACTGAAGCAATTGCACCAAAAACGCCAAAGGGAGCAAACAACATTACATAATTGGTTACTTTGAACATTACATGACCAACAATATCAAGAGCATGTATCAAAGGTTTCGCGTAATCTCCCATGGAAGCTGCAGCAATGCCAAAAAACAAAGAGAAAATTACCAAGGGTAAAATATCGTTGTTAGCCATTGCTTCCACTACACTTTTAGGAATTACGTGTGTGATAAATTCTTTAAGTGTAGGAACTTTGGAAGCAATGCCTGATGTTGCAGATTCAGGAGGAACGGGTAATTGCATCACATGACCGGGTTCAAAAAGATTTACTAAAACCAAACCCATTACCAATGCTAAAATAGTTGCAAACTGAAAATATAAAATCGTTTTTATCCCAATACGACCAATGCTTTTAAAATCACCAACTTTGGCAACACCTACAACCAGCGTTGCAAAAACAAGGGGAGCAATGATCATTTTAATAAGCCGTAAAAAGATATCACTCAGTATCTGAATGTTGTCAGCAAATTTTTTATAATCCGCTTCAGCGGGATGATACATCCGGTAAAAGTGTCCCACGGCAATTCCTAACAGTAAGCCGATAAATATTCTGGTGGTGAGATTTATTTTCATAATTAGCGTTGACAATTATAATGAAAATAAAACTGAAACTCACCACGCATCATCGTAAGGGACGAAGAAATCGGTTTCATGTCATCCCAATGATAACTTTCTCTCTCAGATTATTCAGGAACCTTGTCATTGCCCACAAAATTTTTTTTATCATTAAATAAATGGAAACTGTGATTATAAAACTACGCACATCATCACAGATAAAAAATTTATTAAGTTAAATTGGTAAGACCTTTGTTACATTTTAATCCGTTCGAGTTCGGGTACGGTTCCCATAATAATCAACGGTTTTTTTTCTGGTTCCAGCCATCGAATAATGTTATCAAGATTATTTTCAGGCATGGCTACACAGCCGGATGTTGGTGATCCAGGCTTACTTTGAATATGAACAAATATGGCACTGCCATTACCTTTTAATATCGGTTTGGTATTGTACTGCACCACAATGCCTAATTTGTATAAATCATCTTTACGTCTCATCTCCTCATGGCTTACAGCTGGTGGAGTATTCATGGTAATCCATCTATTATAATCGGGTGATTGGACATCGTCTATCCAGTAATCCTTTTCAGTCGCTTGCCGGTAGTCCATTTTTGTTACAACATGATCCGAATATCCAAACACAGGTCCGAGATTAAAAATACCGGTCGGTGATGTATTATCTCCTTCACGCTTTTGGTTTATGGATGAAAAACCATTTCTACCAATTGTACCTTTAATGTCATCAAACTTTTTTATCCAATGATTATTTATCATTTCAAAAGTTTGTATGATCACATCTTTTGAATGAATACTATCATTGGTAACAAGTATAATCTGTTCAGAATTTCCGATTCCTGATTGATTTAATTCGAGTATCCGGTTAAGAAGTGCAAATGATTCTGATTTATTTTGGGGCATAGTTCCTGTATTCTTACTTAGTCTGCATGACGGAGTAGAGAAGATGATCCCTCCAAGAAAAAAAACAATTAATAAGTTTTTAACCGGGATTACTTTAACTTGGGTTGATATTTTTCTTTTTTCCAAATGTATTTGTCATTATTATCTAAAGCTGTTTCTGATATCGGGTTGTTAATCAATTCTTCTTCTGTGCCGGTAATGATAAGCGGTTTTTTTACAGGATCAAGCCAGCCAATGATACTAATAAGTTTTGCTTCGGGTATGGCAATGCAGCCTTCAGTAGCTGCTCCGGCTATTAAAATATGAACAGTGATGACACTGCCTTTACCTTTTACCTGATCCATATTGTATTGTACTGCAATACCGTATTTATATTTATCATCATCCCGGTGCATCCTCTCCCCACTAAACTCCTCCTTCTTTTTGTATTTGGCAATAAGGTCGATATTGCTCGTTACCCATCTGTTATATTGTGCTGAATTTGCATCATCTATCCAATAGTCATTTTTAGAAGCTACCCAATATTCCATTTTTGTAGAAACCTTTGCCTCCGGATAACTATAAACAGGTCCCAGATAATAAATACCGGTGGGTGTCTTATGATCTCCTTCCTGCTTCTCCTTATATGGAGCAAAGCCTTTGTAACCAACAGTAGCATTAATATTGGTATTCTTTACAACCCATTTTCCATTCACTTTTTCAAAAGTTTGAATGGTTGCGACTTTCGAACTTAAGTATTCGTTTGTTACCAGCACAATCTGCGCTGAATTGCCAATTCTCGCACTGTTGAGCGTCAGAATTTTTTCAAACAATTTGGGAAGCGTTCCTGTAGGGATACTTTTAATGACTCCTGCATTTGCACTTTTAGTTTTGATTTCATTTTTTTTTATTGCAGATAAAGGCAAGCTCAAGCTGCTAAAAATGATTACTGCCGAAAAATATTTAGTCCATGTCATGTTGAAATTTGTTTATGTTAAGATTTGGGTTTATTGTATTCATTGTATTTCTTTACTAATGATTTAAATTGATTCTGATCCTTAAACTTTATGTATTGGCTGTCTTCCATATTATTTTCAGGAATATACATTCCATTCTTAAAAGCAAGTTCGAGTAATTTAAAATAGTCATCCTTCTTATTCTGTTCAGAATAAATGTTAAATAATTTATCATAAATCTCCATATTGCCGGAAGCAGATTTAATCATTCTCTGGTAGGTCTTTATGACATGATCTGTTTTGGATGAATCTTCCATGTCTGAATATCTTTTTGCCAGATCAATGCCTACAATATCAACAAAAGAAGGATCCATTTCAATAGCTTTTTCGAACTGCTGAATAGCTGAAGCATTATCTCTCTGGATATCTTTTCGTGAAAATTTGTCAGTGTAAATGGTACCCGCAATTGCATGTGCCCATGTAGCAAGTACCTTATCTTTGCTATCATTGAGATACATTTTTTTCAGCATCGCTAACCGATCTTCTTCTAAATCTGTCTTCCCTTCCCATTTCTGATCGCGGTAAGAGTTACCTGCGGTAGGATTAAAATCAATTAACAAAGTAACGATAGGGTCGTATTGTTTTAAAACAAACTTTGCTGCATCAAAAGTCATGCTGTCAATCACATCAATCATTTTGATAGAATCTTTTGGATAAAAGGAATATCTTATGGATTCAAAACTTTTATTAACTCCACCTGAATTAAATCCAATTGTCATTATTATCAGATTGTCCTCCACCGTTATGTCACCATCGAGGGATTTATCTTCCACATCAAATAAACCGCGTGCTGTTTTTGTTAAATCACGAAGAGGAAGACTCACGCCTCCAACGTCCACGTTAAAATCTACTTTAATTTCTTTTTTGAGATATTTATCTAATATCCTGTTATATAAAATTTCTTTTTTCTCATCCACATCATCAGAGGAGAACATAGCAAGCAGCTTATCAGGCACTTCATTTACCAATGAAGTAATATTATAAGAGATTTTTTTTGCAATAAATCCGCTGTTATAACCTTTGGTTTCGAGAGAGGAATGTACATTCAATTGCCGGATAGAAAAAGTTTCATCCTGCAAAACAGAAGCAAAGAGCAGGTACACAAAAAATAAAAGCATAAAAAATACCAGCAACTTCGAATTGAAAGTCACAAGTTGTGCAACATTATCGTTAAACCGATGAACAGACGCTAACCAATCCTTTTTTTCAGGTTTGTTATTTTCCTTGGCAGGGCTATCGTTCTTAATATCCATTTTTATTAAATCAAATGCCTGGTAAAAATTTTTTAAAAAAACTTATTTTGTATTGGCACTATAATTAAAAAACTACATCAAGGTCAGATGAGTTCTTAAGCAATAAAAAACTTAAACAATACACAAAGAAACACAAAAATCATTTATACAAAGAACCCTTCTAAATTTTTACTAAATCATCTTCTATGGGACTGAGTCCATAAAAATTAAAATCATTGATCGTATTGAATTGTTTAAGAATCTTTATAGAACGCTGAATAGAGAGAGTTAAGAAACAATCCCGATCAATCGGGACGGCATGATGACAGTGTATATTTAAGGTGACCACACAATGAGTTATTTTTACCGACTCTTTATATATTATGGAAATTGCAAAAACATACGATCCAAAAACAACAGAAAACAAGTGGTACAGCCATTGGTTAGCTAAAAAATATTTTCGTTCCGTTCCGGATGGACGTGAACCATACACCATTGTTATTCCTCCTCCTAATGTTACCGGAGTATTGCACATGGGTCACATGTTGAATAACACAATACAGGATGTATTGATTCGGAGAGCGAGGATGCTGGGTAAAAATGCATGCTGGGTTCCGGGTACTGATCATGCTTCTATCGCAACGGAAGCAAAGGTGGTTGCTATGTTAAAAGAAAAAGGAATTAATAAATCTGATTTAACACGTGAGGATTTTTTAAAACATGCATGGGAGTGGAAAGAAAAATATGGTGGAATTATTTTAAAACAATTGGAAAAACTTGGCGCCTCCTGTGATTGGGACCGTACGCGCTTTACGATGGAAGATGATTTGAGTGAAGCAGTGATTGATGTGTTTATTGATTTGTATAACAAAGGACATATCTATCGTGGCGTTAGAATGGTGAATTGGGATCCGGCAGGATTAACTGCAGTAAGTGATGAAGAAG
>JANLUX010000366.1:0-6969 GCA_031363705.1 Bacteroidota bacterium | reverse complement strand
TGCACAACAAAGTGTTGTAACGCTTCAAGTTTTTGACATAATGGGTAAACACATCACCACAATTGAACAAGATGTTTTTGAAGATGGTGGCAATGAGGTGAATTGGGATGCAAGCACAGTCAATCCGGGAATTTACTTTTTGCAAATGAGAACAGATAATTTCACTGCAACAAAAAGAATATCTGTTATAAATTAATTATTCTTATAGATTTGTATTTAATAATTACCCCATCTCAGGCATCATGAAAAAAATCCTACTCTTCCTCGTTCTCAATTCTCCATTCTTAATTCTTAATTCCTATGCACAATCTCCCAATTGGTTATGGGCAACTTCTGCGGGTGGGACTGGCTATGATGTGGCTAATTGCGTTACTTCCGATGCCTCCGGAAATAGTATTGCAACCGGAGATTTCTGGAGTCCCGCACTCACTTTCGGTTCCACAACGTTGACCAATGCCAGTGTTATAAATCAGTCTGATTTGTTTATTGTAAAAAAGGATATTGCAGGAAATGTAATTTGGGCTAAATCGGCAGGTGGAGCGGATGAGGATAGGGGATTATCCGTTACAACCGATGCTTCAGGAAATATCATTGTTGTGGGATATTTCGCGAGTGCCACCATTACTTTCGACACTATTACCTTAACCAAAGTTGGTGGAATAGGCGATATGTATATTGTTAAATATGATACTGCTGGAAATGTTTTATGGGCGCATTCAGCCGGGGGAACAGCTTATGAAGGGTCTAATTCCGTCACAACCGATACCTCTGGAAATATAATTACATCAGGAGCTTTTACCAGTCCCTCACTCACCTTTGGTTTCATTACCCTGACCAACACGAGTGGAAGTAATGATATCTATACTGTAAAATACGATGCTGCAGGAAATGTACTCTGGGCAAAATCCGCCACTGGATCTGCCTGGGATTATGGTACCGCTACTGTTGATATTGCAGGAAATGTAATTGTATCGGGGACTTATCTCAGTTCCACTCTTACTTTCGGCACTACCACTTTGGTCAATACCGGTGGTGGTTCCTGGGATTACTTTATTGTAAAATACAATTCTGCAGGAATTCTGCTTTGGGCGAAATCAGCCGGTGGGACTTCTTCTGATGGGGCATCTGATATTACTGCCGATGCCTCTGGAAATATTATTGCAGCTGGCTCTTTTGGCAGTACCAATATAACATTCGGCACTATCACATTGACCAATACTGGTTTTGGTGCTATGTTTATTGTAAAATACGATGCCGCGGGGAATGCACTATGGGCATATTCATACGGAGGTGCTGTTGCATCTTCTGTTTGTACCGATGTTTCAGGAAAAATAATATTAGCAGGATATTTTAATACTCCTTCCTTAACCATTGGCTCCGTCACGTTTACGAATGCTGATAATTCAGGTAATACGAGTGACCTGTTTATTGTAAAATACGATACAACAGGAAATATTCTCTGGGCAAAATCAGCTGGAGGAATCAATAGTGATCAGGCAAATTCCATTACTGCCGATGCTTCGGGAAACATTTTTACAGCAGGTCTTTTTTACAGCCCTGCCATCACTTTTGGTTCCACAACCTTAACAAATGCAAGCAGTTTCGGCAATACTTATGATATATTTATTGCAAAGTTGGATTCAGCAACTATCACTGGAAATAATGAGATAGAAAATTTAGCGAAAGGAGTTTTACTTTTTCCAAACCCTGCCAATAACTTTTTCACAATTGCCTTAGGAAGTACTAACGAAGAAGTTGAAATAACCATCACCGACATTACCGGAAAAATAATTTACTCTGTTAGTGAAATAGAAAAGCAAAGTATAAAAGTGAATACAAAAGATTTTGCTGAAGGAATTTATCTTGTTAAAATCCAATCGGAAGATTTCTTAAAGACAGAAAAATTGATTGTAACGAAATAAAAATTTTATAATGGTAAAATCTGGCTTATCATGAAAAATAATTTTACTCTTGTAGCCACCGTACTTGTGAAAAGCATCTTTTTTACTTTGCCATTTGCTGCATTGGCTCAGAATTGTTCATTAGACCTGACCTTTGGTACCAATGGATTTGCAGTGACACCGATTGGCTTTGCAGATGAATCAGCGCACTCAGTAGCCATACAACCTGATGGTAAAATTGTAGTGACTGGTTATAGCGAAAATAGTCCATTTGGAGACTTTGCATTAGTTCGATATAACAGCGATGGCAATTTAGATAGCACTTTTGATACCGATGGAAAAGTGACAACACCTGTTGGAACTTATGGTGGTGGTGCGAGTTCTGTAGTTATACAAACTGATGGAAAAATTGTAGTGGCTGGTGCCAGCTCCAATGGATTTTATAATGATTTTACCTTATTGCGTTACAATAGCAATGGCAGCTTAGACACTACTTTTGATTCTGATGGAATAGTAATTACAGATGTTGGAACTCATAATGATGATGCAAGGTCGTTAGCAATACAAAGTGACGGTAAAATTGTAGCTGCAGGAACGAGCTACAATGGCGCAGATTCTTATTTTGCTGTAGTCCGTTACAACACCAATGGCAGTTTGGATACCACCTTCGATACTGATGGAATTGATACTACAAATTTTGGAACCATGTTTAGCTGGGGCTATGCTGTCGCTATCCAGAATGATGGAAAAATTGTAGTGGTAGGACTAACAGGTGAAATTCTTGGCTTTCATATAGCATTGATTCGCTATAACACAGATGGCAGTTTGGATAACAGCTTTGATAACGATGGAAAAGTTACCACAACCACTGCTGCCGGAATTGATTATGACGCGGCTTATGATGTAGCCATTCAACCTGATGGCAAAATTGTGGTTGCCGGAATAAGTGAGCAAAACGCAGATGATGATTTCGCAGTAGTCCGTTACAACTCCAATGGCAGCTTAGACACAACTTTTGATACCGATGGAATTGTAATTACTCCTTTTGGTCCTTTTGCTGATACTCCAAATTCCGTTGTCATACAAAGTGATGGTAAAATTTTAGCTGCCGGATACAGTATTGTCGGAGGCACTAATTATTATTTTGCCTTAGCCCGTTACAACAGCAATGGCAGCTTAGATACCACCTTTGATACTGATGGAAAAGTAACTACACTTTTCGGATCTGATTCTGATACCGGATACGATGTTGCCCTGCAAAGTGATGGTAAAATTGTGATGGTGGGATCGAGCTTGAATGCCAGTATGAATTCTGATTTTGCTGTCGTGCGGTATAATAATACCATCAATACAGGAATAAATACAATAGATAATCAAACATCAGAAATAAAAATTTACCCTAATCCATTTGCTAACTCAACAACCATTTCATTTTCTATTCCACAAACACAAAAAGTTTCTTTCAAAATAGTTGACGTGAGCGGAAGATTGGTTTCAACTCTTTCTGATAAAATTTATGAAGCTGGAGAAAATAAATTAGTGTGGAATGCTGAGGAATTAAATGCAGGAGTTTATTTTCTGCAAATACAGACAGCAGAAAATTTGCAGACGAAAAAATTGATTGTAACGAAATAAAAATTAACCGCAGAGAACGCTGAGAAAAACGCAGAGGATATTTTCTCTGCGTGCTCTGCGAAAATCTTTGCGACCTCTGCGGTAAAAAAATAGTTAACTACATTTAAACAATGTTCATTTAATATTTCTCGCTCATGAAAAAATTATCACTCTTCCTGATTCTTAATTTTCAATTCTTAATTCTTAATTCTTTTGCCCAATCTCCCAATTGGCTCTGGGCGAATTCAGCGGGTGGAACTGATTTTGATATTATTTATTCCGTTGCTCCCGATGCTGCAGGAAATGTCATTGCAGTGGGAGATTTCTGGAGTTCGTCTATCATCTTCGGCTCCGACACGTTGACCAATGCCAGTATTGTTTCTTACTTTGATTTGTTTATTGTAAAATATGATTCCGCAGGAAATGTGCTTTGGGCAAATTCAGCCGGTGGAGCGAATGATGACAGGGGACAGTCAGTTACTACAGATGCTTTTGGAAATAGTATTGTAGTGGGAACATTTTATAGTGACACCATTACTTTCGGCACCACCAAGTTGGCAAATGCCAGTGTAGGTTGTGGTACTGGATGTAGAGATATGTATGTTGTAAAATTCGATGCTGCAGGAAATGTCCTTTGGGCGAAATCTGCCAGTGGGACTCTTGCCGATGGAGCAGGTTCGGTAACTGCTGATGCGTTAGGAAATATAATTGTAACAGGAAATTTTAATAGCCCTGCTATTACATTCGGCTCTACCACACTGACCAATGTAAGCGGAAGTTATGATTTATACGTTGTAAAATACGATGCTGCAGGAAATGTACTCTGGGCGAATTCATACGGTGGAGCTTCCTGGTCGCCTTATGGTACCCTTACTTCAGATGCTTCGGGAAATATTATTCTTGCGGGAGCTTTTCTCAATGCCAGCCTCACCTTTGGCTCCACCACGTTGGTCAATGCCGGGGGGTGGGACTTCTTTATTGCAAAATTCAATGACGCAGGAAATGTCCTCTGGGCGAAATCCGCTGGTGGGAATGGTTCTGATGGGGCATCAACAGTTACTACTGATGCTACAGGAAACATAATTGCATTAGGCAGCTTTGGAAGCCCCTCTATCACCTTCGGCTCCATAACTTTGACCAATCCTCCCTATGGTGCACAGTTTATAGTAAAATACGATGCTGCGGGAAATGTCCTCTGGGCGAATTCATTTAATGAAGTTTATGCATATTCCGTGACCACTGTTACTACCGATGATTCTGGTAATATCATTGCAGCGGGTATTTTTAACGATACTACTGCTACCATTGGCTCCACCACATTAACAAATGTTGGCATTGGCAGTACGAGTGACCTGGTTGTTGTAAAATACGATTCGACAGGAAATGTCCTCTGGGCGAAATCAGCCGGTGGACTTTATAATGATCAGCCAAATTTCATAACTGTTAATGCTTCCGGAAATATCATTGTGACCGGAGTTTTTTACAGTCCAACCATAACTATCGGCTCCACTACGTTGACCAATGCCAATAGTATCGGTACTTCGTATGATCTTTTTATTGCCATGTTGGATTCGGCAACAATTACAGGAAATAATGTGATAGAACCTTTTGCGAAGCGAGTTTTGCTTTTTCCAAACCCTGCCAACAACTATTTCACCATCGCTTTAAAAAATACTAACAAAGAAGTTGAAGTAACCATCACCGACATTGCCGGAAAAATAATTTACACAACTACTGCAACAGAGACACAAAAGATAGAAGTCAATACAAAAGATTTTGCAGAGGGAGTTTATTTGGTGCGAGTACAGACAGAAGAATTATCTAAAACGGAAAAATTAATTGTGACAAAATAGAGGTGAGTAGGGAGTAGGGAGAAGTTGCCGATTGCTCCCTACTCCTTGCTAATCTCAAACTATCTTCCCCTTAATCGCCTTCACCACAGCTTCTGATTTGGAATGAACTTGCAATTTTTTATAAATGTTTTTGATATGGACATTCACCATATCATTGCTGATAGTGCATTCATTAGCAATCAGCTTGTAATTCATTCCCCAGAGGACAGGATAACTAATTTTTGCTTTTTGCTGCATATAGAATTATCTTTGAAGAAAATAAAAATAAATGACCTATTTGCTGAAAATAAAAAACGAGAGCAAAGCGAAAGCATTGTTTCAATTTCTTAAAAGCATTGATTTTGTTGAAGTGAAAGAACACGATAGCTATGCAGAGTGGAAAGAAATTGTGCAGCAAGCAGAGAAAACAAAATCCATTCCGCTTTCTAAAGCCATAGCTGCAAGTGAGCAATGGAAAAACAAATAGAAATAGTAATAAAGGAATATGCTCTGGAGCAACTGAAAAAAGAGTATGATTATTATTTAGCAAATTATTCCTTGCATTATGCTGAGGAGTTCAGACTTGGTTTTTTTGATGAGATTTATTCAATCGTCCCTTTTTACAAAAGTTTTCCTGAATGCCGTTTTCTTCCTACAAAGAAGAAAATCTACCGCAATATTGTATGGAACAATTACCTGATTGTTTTCAAAATAAAATCCGTTTCCCTGGAAATATTAACTCTGTTTCACATTAAACAAGATCCGGGGCGGCTGAAAAAACTAAGGCGCATCCATTAGAATTTCGTTATAAATTCTTTATCTATTACATGCAAAAAGCCTGTATAAAAGTGCAGTGCTAATAAAAAAATCCTCAAACTATCTTCCCCTTAATCGCTTTCACAACAGCTTCTGATTTGGATTGAACTTGCAATTTTTTATAAATATTTTTAATATGACCGCCTACCGTTTCGACACTTATAAAACAGGAATCAGCAATTAATTTATAGCTCATCCCTTCCACAAGAAATTTCAGCACTTCCTTTTCTCTTTCTGAAAGGTCAAAATCATTCCCTGTCTCAGTTGACGGTTTATGTTTTACCATCTTCAAAACTTTTCTTGCTATGCTTGATGTGGCATTGAAAGAAGCCGAAGTTTTGGTAGATCAGTTTTTATTTGGCGACATTCCGGATGAAGTTTAGTTTACAGTTTACAGTTTACGGTTTACAGTATTCATCTACGAATACGAATTTGTACGAATGTACGAATGCAAACAACAGGTAACCGTCAACCGTAAACTGAAAACCGTAAATCGACAAGCATGAAAATCGGTCTGTTCTTTGGTTCTTTTAATCCAATTCACAATGGGCATTTGATTATTGCAGGTTACATGGCCGAGTTTACTGATCTACAGCAAGTATGGTTGGTTGTTTCTCCTCATAATCCATTGAAACCTGCTGTGGGTTTGTTGCAGGATTATCATCGTTATTATTTAGTGGAGCTGGCAATTAGTGATAACAAAAAATTAAAGCCTTCTAAAATTGAATTCGATTTACCCAAACCCTCTTACACCATTCACACACTTACTTATTTACAGGAAAAATTTCCTCAACACGAATTTGCTT
>JANLUX010000299.1:0-3683 GCA_031363705.1 Bacteroidota bacterium | reverse complement strand
GACACCCGCTGGGGTGCTCAGGAGCTAAGTTGACCGTGCAGGTTTTTAACGAACTGAAACGCAGGAACAAAAAATACGGGATGGTGACCATGTGTGTGGGAACGGGGCAGGGTGCTGCGGGGATTTTTGAGAGGTTGAATTAAAATACGATTGAAATAAGCATCTTAACACCTGATGTCATTCTGGAAGAAACTTGTCATATAGTAGAGCGGTGTTCAGCCTTGAATAGATTTTTATTTGGCTCTGCACACATACAAACACTGCGTTTCACAAGTGACAAGTTTCCTGCTGAATGACGATCAGGTTAGTGCGCCACTATCAATTTCTGTGTTACTGTTTGGTTGTTGGATGTTAACGACACAAAATAAACCCCTGCCCTATCCATCTGCAACGCCACATTTTTTTGATTGGGTTGGGTATGATAAATAACCTGCCCTAATAAGTTGCTGATTTTTATTTCATCAATTTTAGTTTGGCTTGTAATGTTGAATTCTCCTTTCCCAGGATTAGGAAAAATATTTACTTGGTTTGCAAAATTGTTGTCACTGTTGATATTTGTTGGAATACTCGAACCAAACTTAGCGACAAAAATCTCAGCCGTTGCAAATGATCCATTCCATGGGTTTGACAGGATGATGCTTCCAAAATTCAAGGTTGGACCATAAAAAGTGCCTGTGATGTATGCGTTTTGGTTTATATCAAGTGCAATACTGTTGGCTTCCTCTATTTTAATATTGCCTTCGTTTTTTGCCCATAATAAATTTTCCAGGTCATCAAATTTTGCTATTAAAATATCAGGATAACCATTATTTATTAAAGCTATACTCCCGATATAAAGTGTATCACTGTAAAAAGAACCTGTAATGTACGAATTTTCACTTGCATCCACTCCAATGCCCTTGCTGAAGGTGACGCCATTTCCATTTCCTTCAACAAGTGCCCAGATTGCACTCCCCAAAGTATTATATTTTACAATAAAAAAACCTCCGTATGGGTTGGTTAAAGTAATGGTATCAAAAGAGAGTGAATCAGAATTAAAATTTCCGGTTATAAATAAATTGCCACTTGTATCTATCGCAATGCCTGTGCAACTGGGTGAACCGTTTCCTCCAGCGGTTTTTGAAAAAATTACATTGCCTGATGAGTCGTATTTAACAATGAAGATATTCGAGTTCCCGGTATTCTGATTTAACAAGGTTATACTGTCAAAAGAAATCGAATCGCTACTAAAATTTCCTATAAACAGTACATCTCCATTCACATAAGATTTTACACTAGTACCAGTATTTGCAACTGTTCCCTGTGCACCTCTTGCCCACACTACATTTCCTAACGCATCTAATTTGATGATGAAAACTGCCGGACTTCCTCCTATGTTCAACAAGGTATCATTGCCTGCTATAAGTGTATCCCCGTAAGTATATCCTGTTATATAAGAATTTCCATTTACATCCGCAGTAATGCCTGAACTGAAATCCTGGCTGAATCCTCCAATTTGTTTCGCCCAGATCATATTCCCTGATGGATCATATTTAACAATAAAAATATCTTGATAAAAACCATCAGGATGCACATTTGTTAGTGTGGTAGATCCCAACGTAATTGCATTACCTGCAAAAAATCCAACTGCGTATGAATTTCCATTTATATCAACTGCGATACCGGTACCCACATCATACTTGATTCCGCCTGCAGACTTAGCCCAGATCACATTGCCAGAGGAATCATATTTTGCTATAAAGAAATCAGGCTGAAAAAAGCCCGTAGTATCAGCATTTACCAAAGTAATATTTCCAAACGTAAGAAAAGGGCTTTCAAAGTTTCCAGTAATGTATGAATTTCCGTTTGCATCCACCGCTATATTTTTCCCAACATCACCATGATTGGCACCTCCCGCACTCCTCGCCCACTCCCACCCCGGTGCCTGCCCATTCATCACCATGCTGCCCATTCATCACCATGCTGATTATCATCAGCATTGCAATTAGTAGAATTTGTTTGCGCATGAGCGGAGTTTTCAGTTGTTTATTAAACGAAGGTAAGGAAAAGAGTTTTCAGTTGACGGTTTACAGTTTCCAGTTGTCTTGCGTAAGCAAACTGCTTTGAGGAATCTATTATAGATGATCAGCAATACGATATGCATGTTCAGGAATACGATGTCAGTGGCCAGAAGTACGATGTGAGTGTTCAGCAATGCATTTTATGCTATTAGAAGTACTATGTGTGTATTCAGAAAAACAATGAGTGCATCCGGGACACGAATGTTTGTGTTCAGGAACACCATGTCAGTGTTAAGAGAAGGAATGTCGGTGTTAAGCAATACAATGGCAGTGTTCGGGAGTTGAATGGATGGCTCCAGCGGCTGATTGTACGCGGTTAGCAGTTGTTTGTATGCACAAATGCGTATGCGGGAATCCTTAAGGAGTTAATTGTATGCAAAAAGGGGCATGCTGGAGTCGTTCTGACCAACCTTATAATTAATAAGCAATAAAAAAATATTTTATTACAACTGTAACCTTGCGGTGATATACGCGTATATAATGCTGTTTTAACAATGATAATGGAAAAATAATAACGATGAATGTTATACCATTAGCTAATATAAAACAGTCTAAAAATTGCAGAGTAAATAATCAAAGGAGCACAGACTTTTAATTCTTTCCACACTGATTAAATTTTTGATGGAGCGATCAATATGTTTTTGCAGGTCATCCATATTTTCAAAAGTTTGGCACACAAATTCTCTTTTTAACAACCACCACACTTTTTCAGCAGGGTTTAATTCAGGGCTGTAGGGAGGTAAAAATATCAGGACAATATTATGGGGTATGATTAAGGATTTTGATTTGTGAAAAGCTCCATTGTCTAAAATCAACACTTTCAATTCCTTTGGATTCTCCTTAGCAAATTCATTGAGGAAAATCTGAAACGTTTGGGTGTTACAAAATGGAAGCTCTAACAAAAAGCTATTTCCGTTTACGGCTGAAAATGCACCAAAGAGATAAGTGTTTTCAAATTCATGTTGATAAGGACAAACTGGTTTTACTCCTTTGGCTGTAATGGCTCTGCCGTTTCTTGTAAACAAGCCAAAGCGGCTTTCATCCTGACAATAAATATTTATCTCGGTAAATTCAGAAAGTAAAGCCCCTACTTTTTCTTTGCAGACCTGACTGAAGTTTTTTTAAAAGCCGCAACAGCGTCCGGATCTTTTTTCACATGACTTTTTCTGGCAACTTTCAGTTTAGCACCAAAATGTCTTTTCACATAATGACGCAAACTATTATAGTTAATACCTTTTTTAAAATGCGTATCAACCCAGTGTTGCAAATCTTTGAAAGAGGTGAAAGCTCCTTGGGGATTATGTAATTTAATCCGTATTTGCTCATGTGTTTCCTTTGAAATTACCGATGGCTTAAAACCAATTCTTCCATCTGAAAGCAAGGATTTAATCCCCCCTGAAAGATATTTTTTCCGCCAGGTTTGAATGCTGTTGTGGTTCACTCCAACCTGTGCAGCTAATTCATTTTTACCCAAATCGCATTCCGATTGTTTAATAATGATTAGCATTTTTAATTTAGGTGATTGATGCGCAGCAGCGCTTTTATGCATCTTCTTTAACTCTGTCAGAGTTTCCTGTACAATAATTTTTAATGCGTTTGCCATGCTGCAAATATAAATAGCTT
>JANLUX010000199.1:0-3947 GCA_031363705.1 Bacteroidota bacterium | reverse complement strand
CTGAAGTTTTTTTTCAAGATCCATTCGCGCCTGCTTTTCTTTCGCAAGAGTAGCCATCGCTTTATCGTATGTTTCGTATTTTACTAATTGTGGTTTACTGCCATCAGCAATAACAGATTGTTGGCCATCAGCCGATTTGTCACCATCAGTGACTTGAGATTCACTCATTATAAACTCCCCCATTTGCAAATTGCAATATTAAATATTACACATTGCGTTTTTTATTTTAATCGTTTCTTTATTAGCTCTTGTCTGAGTCTAGTTAAAACTTTATTCCTAATTAAATCAATAGCCTTCTTGCTTAACGCCAACACTTCATAGTTCTTATTTAAGTCTAGTAAATATTTATAAATCGAGACGTTAGTCTGGCCGTCCTTGCGGGTTCCTGTAAAACCAAGCTCAACACTTCCTTTACTATCCCCGCTTCGTAAAATCTTAGCTTTTAAGGATCTCAGTAACTGACCTGTAAATGTTAACTGTGATTTGTTTACACTTGGGAAAAAGAACTCGGGGTCTACATCTTTTAGCCTTGGTTCTACACCATTGAATTTTACCTTTGAACCGTTAATAGTACGCCAGTAACTTTTACCCCTGCGCACCTGTTTATAACTTTCTGATAAGTTAGGTGTTGGTAAACTGTCGTCCCCATCGGTTTCCATACGCTTCTGTAGTCTTGATTTGTCTTGGATCCGTTTTACAGCGAAGTTTGCAATGTCCACATACATTTCATTACGTTTAATTAAATCTTTAAACGCCTCTTCTATTTTCTTAGTTACTCGTTTGGTGTTAATTTTCACTTTCACTTAATAACCTCGTAATAAAATCTAAATCACTCTCATCACCCTGTTCTACCGTTTCACCAACTAATTCTAAAGCAGCAGCGTCCACAACTTCACCATCAAATTGTTTTGCAATGGTTCGCAGTTCGCTATTCGTAAGCCCAAAAAAATCCCTTTTAGGTAAAATGTCGCTGCCGTTTACATGCCCATGAGCTTTTTGAGACTCAAGACTATCCAGAAAATTAATAACCACACGATCAGTGTTAGTTGGAAGATCAAGAGCGATGCTATTAAGCATGTCTCCACTGGCGTTGAGGTTAGGTTTTGCACCAGTTTTTTTACCATAAACAATCCCCGCTTCACTTTCTGCATACTCTTTTGAATACCCCTTCTTACTAGACCCCGCTAAAAAATCCCCACTCTCAGCTTTATTTTTAATCGCATCAATAACAGCCTGACCAATCGCTTGGCGCAAGCCATCGTCTTTAGGAAAGAACGGAAGGTCAAACATCTCTTTTAAATTGACGGTTAACCTTAAATCATCTTCCTCGTTTATTCTTTTTATATCAGGCGATAGGTTCCCCAACATGTACCTCTTCCACTGGTATTTGCATTTCCTGGTCTATTTCTTTAAGCATCTCATCGGCTTTATCATCCTCAACACCATACAGTTCTTTAAAAGCATCGCGACGACTTAGTAAACCCATCTCTAATCTTTTCTGCACACTGTCTTCTTTTTCAGCCTGAGTCCTCACCTGGGAAGGCTCATGGAACTTAACTGCCAGCTCTACATCATCGCCAATGATAGCAATTTTGTTTTCCTCATCCAGTCCGTCCGTAGTGGTAAATAAATAATTATTCCACGTTTTAATTAATTTAAAATACTCACCCTCAACACGTTGGAATAAAACTTTATCCTCAGCAGTTGCTTCCGCTCTATCCACCATGGCAAGCAAGCGTTCAAATCCACTCGCATACTGGTCGGTTTGACCACTCGTGATAAGCCTGGAATCAGTTCCGCGGCTGGTTAAAAACATTCGTAAAGTGTTTTCAGCAAAACTTAAACTGCCGGCCAAATCAGGGCTTGGTGAAGCAAACTCGAACTTAGGATCCTTATCCCCTGGTTCGTTCTTATCTTTCTTTAACCACAACACACGATGTGGACCCACACTAATACTTTTCGGCTCCTCTAAGCTACTAATTACTGGCTGGCTGTACCCCTGTAGTTTTACTATTTCCCCAAGGTCCGAAAGTATAACCCCAAACGTTACTGTGAAATCACTAATCGCATTCCCACCAGCGTTAAAAAAGCCCAAGGTCTTATCACCACTCACATCAATAAACGGTAACACACCAATCGGGTTTATAATTTCTTCGTCCATAGATGCGCGAGGCTGTTGTGTCAATGGGTCTAGAAACTGACCTAGACCATTGCACATAAAATTATAGTCCTTGGTCCAGATTATGTATTTATTCTTTGCCAAATCTGCATCGTTCTTATCGGCAATGGTTTGGTTCATGTTATCGCTAACATTATTAAAACCCTGTCTGTCGGTTTTGTTTGCTTGCAGTGGTATGATGTACATCATTGCTTTATCAGGATCGCTCGACATAGGAACTACATCATATTGGTGGTTATATAAAACCCTCGTCTTAAGTCCACCCATACCATTTGGAATCACCTGTACTGCGCACTGGTTTCCTAGTCTAAAGTATCGGTTTGCGGTTTTTAGTTTTTCATCCGCATACATACTTCTATAATGCTGCATGAGCTGTGCTTCCATTTGTTCTGTAGCATTGGCAAATGTTCGCATTGGTGGATACTTATAAATACTGGCTTCAGTGTTTACAATCCTGGTTGCCAGATTAATGCTGGTAATGGCCTGGATGTGATCGCAGGCGTCTTTGCCGTATAGCTGACTGATCTTTTGATATATATATTTATCCTGGTTGCCTGAATAAATATCCAGCTGCTTGTATGCAAAATACTTTCGAATACGGTTCTCGTGCCCTTCAAGTTCTGCGAAAACATCTTTTAGTTCATTACTGTTAAATATATTTAGCATTTAGTTTTATCCCCCTACTGGTGAAACTGCGCCATCGACTGATGTTCTATAACTATTTCTTCCCGACCATCTTCATAAATGTATAACCATAGCGGTGCCAAACAAATAGGACACTTAGTCCAGTTTTGGTCGAAATGATCAACTGCGCTTTGACAATCCTCGAAAAAAATACCTGCATCTAGAGTTTCCTTATCCCTTAGTAAATAGTCAATCAATCTTGCGTGATCTTGCAAGCCTTCTTTGCTCTGCTCTCCTGAATATATTTTCTTTTTCACAATCACTTAAATTCCTTTTAAGCTTTGTTTTTTTTCTTAGTATTGCCGATTTATATGCAAAACAAAATCTACAGGCTCGTGATCCATTTTTTTGCCGATAAATACTTAATTCGGAAAATTCATGGCCAAGAGAACAGTGTGTTTTTTTTGCGTTTTTAGCCGCAAAGGATTTGCCACGAAGAACGTTTTCTTTGTTGGTTATAATTCTTAAATGTTCAGGATTAACACATGATCTATTATTACAAATGTGATCAGTAACCATTCTTTTTGATTCTTTTTGAAAGTTTATTCCTTTATAAATAAAAAGAGAAAAATGATGAGCTCTGATAGTTTTACTGTGAAACTTTAACTGTCCATATCCATTTCTTAATCCATAGTTATAAAACCAACAGCCATTTATTTTTTTTATTCTATTTTCAAAATAATATACTTTTTCTTTAAAATATTTTTCTTCTGTATTATAAATCATCTCATAATCCCAAATCTGGCAATACTTTCTGTGCTACCTTTTACAATGCTAATATTCTTCATATATGAACACAAACTGTATCCGATAGCCGTACCAATGTGCTGAAATCTTTTACTGTCATCTTCGACATACTGCCCGCCCTTTTTTAAAGCCGTCATCCTGAAAGCCTCATCCGCCGTTGGAGCATCCTTATAAACAAACAAACTTCTCCTATTGTTAGCATTACAAATTCTACCGTTCACAATGTTGTGGCGATCGCGCAGGGTTCGTCCGAGTGCAACATCTCCTTCGCCGTGGCCGAAGAGGACGTGGGTGCCGGTGGAGAAGGCCCGTGCCTGAATGGCGCGCGACGCCGAAG
>JANLUX010000188.1:0-1552 GCA_031363705.1 Bacteroidota bacterium | reverse complement strand
CAGGCTTATGGTATTTTTTAGGTAAAACATTGTTATCAGTTGCTATATCTATGTTCTTGATTTTACTTACAGAATTATTATTTGTACGCAAACAAAAATTTAGAACAAATACAGCTTAGAGATATTAAATTTGTAATTATTCCGTTCTCTCATCACACCCCGTAAAAAATCACCAATAAGTGTCTGTTTTTAATCAGTCCCGCAAAAATGTAATCAGCCTTATTTTTATTGTGATGAGTTGTATAATAATCTTTCAGCTATTCAATCTGCAGGTAATAAATAAAAAATATTCAATAATGGCTGATGAACAGGGTAAATTCAGAAAAGTAATTTATCCTGACAGGGGAATATTATTTGACCGAAAAGGCAAAGCTATTCTGCAAAACACAATTATTTATGACCTGATGGTTACGCCAGCCAAATTAAAAGGCGTAGAAACCTTTGCGCTTTGCAGAATACTTAATATTGATACAGCAGAATTCAGAAAAAGAATTATTACTGCCATCATAAAAAATAAAAGTTATCGTCCCTCAGTTTTTGAAGCGCTTTTGCCAGAAGAAAAAATTGCAAAACTAAATGAAAGTATGTACAAATTTGTACCTGCTTTTTATTTGCAGGAACGACCGGTAAGAGATTATCCTTTTGATGCCGCAGGAAATATACTGGGTTATTTATCAGAAGTAGATTCTTCTTTTTTAAAAAAACATGTGGGTGAAGGATACCAGATAGGAGATTATACCGGCTGGACCGGACTTGAACATAGCTATGAAAAAGTTTTGATGGGGCAACGCGGAATTGAATTCTGGAAAAGGGATAATAAGAACAGATTAACTGACAGGCTGGAAAATGGCAGGTATGATACTGCTGCAGTTGCCGGACAAAATATGCATATGGCACTCGATATTCAATTGCAGATATTGGGTGAAAAATTAATGGAGAATAAAGTAGGTGCAATAGTTGCCATCGACCCCCAGACAGGAGGAATTTTAGCCATGGTAAGCACGCCAACTTTTAAACCCAAGTTGTTAACCGGCTCCGAAAGAAAAAAACATTTTGCTGAACTATTACTCGATCCACGGCTGCCCCTTATGAATAGAACGGTAAACTCTACTTATTCACCCGGGTCTACATTTAAAACCTTACAGGGATTGGTAGGATTGCAGGAAGGAGTGATAACACCCAATACCACTTTTTTATGCACAGGCGCTTTTTATGGATGTGGCAAACCTATGCGCTGCCTTGATCCCGGCGTATTTAAATTAAAAGAAGCCATAACCCATTCGTGCAATACATATTTTGCTAATGTAATGCAGCGGGTTATTAATAATCCGAAGTATCCAAATTTTGACAGCAGCCTAAAAGTATGGGATCGGTACATGTATTCTTTTGGATTGGGGCATAAACTTGGTGTAGATGTTCCATCAGAAAAAAACGGAAAAATCCCGACTCCCAATACTTATAATACTTTATATGGAGAAGGCCATTGGAATTTCTGCACTTTTCGATCCGTGAGTATTGGTCAGGGAGAAGTAGATGTTACTCCCTTACAAGT
>JANLUX010000311.1:0-2357 GCA_031363705.1 Bacteroidota bacterium | reverse complement strand
CAAGATTGTAAGACCATGGATTGCTGACTCCTGAGGTTACATCAGGATTTACATCCGTGTAAACAATTTGTGCATTTGCACTTAAAGAAAACATAGTTGCAATAACTATGAAAGCATAAATCTTTTTTAGTAGTTGTTTTTTCATTTTGTTTTTGTTTTAATTGTTTGAGTAAAATTATTGAGTCAAAAGTAGCATCAGCAGCAGTCGGTCGTACTACATGAAATGGGTAGTTTTTGATGGCGGGGTGTCTGAACCTTGATTAACCTGATTAAATGATTAATAGGATTTCTCTCTGTGTTTTTCGGGGCTGTTTTTTAACGCGCGTAGTTCCCTTCAGGGATTAAGGGTGCGGGTAGGCTTAAGAAAAATTAAATTTAGAACTTTAAATAAGTTCTTAAAAGCTCAAAAGAGATTTTCCTTTCACTTTTGAAATCAGTTCATCACGCGAATGAACATGCAGGATGTCATAAATGTTTTTGACATGATAACGTATGGTGTCAACAGAGATGAAAAGCTTTTCGGAAATGAGCTTATAGCTCAAGCCGTTGAAAATACATTCGAGAATTTCTTTCTGCCTGTCGTTGAGTTGTGATTGGTCGTTAACCGGTAAGGCAGGCCTTTTGCTCCTGAAAATTTCGAGGATTTTATGTGCAATGCTGGGAGTCATGGGCGCTCCCCCGGTAGCTGCCTCACGGATGGATTCAAGGATGCGCGCAGGCGAAGTGTTTTTTAAAAGATAACCTGATGCACCGGCAGTAATGGACTGAAATATTTTCTCATTGTCATTAAAAACCGTTTGCATGATGATCATAATTCCGGGATGCGTTTGGTTGATTTTTCCTACTGCTTCTATGCCGTTCATTCCACCGGGAAGGTCAATATCCATGAGGATTACATCGGGGTCAGCTGATTCAACTTTTCGCAACAGGTCGGTGCAATCAGCAAATGCACCGGTGCATATAAAACCATCACTACCATTTATGAGCTGATACAGGCTGTCCCTCAACAGCGGGTTATCTTCAAAAAGTGCGACTTTGATATTCATTTTTACTTCGTTCATCTACGAATACGAATGTTTACGAATTTACGAATTAAGGAACGGTGTAAAAGTAAATCACGGTATTGAGAAAGGTACTACCGATTTTCAGTAGTTCTCATTTTTTTTTATTTCAACGGGAGTTCAAATCCTGAAAGGATTTCACGTTTATAGAAATACATAAAATACAAAACCACGATGCCGAAGGCATCGAACAACCTCTACAATCCAGGCTATTCAATCCAATCAAACAAATATTTTTCTTCGTATTGCACATTAAATTTTTTAAGAAATCCGGTGTATTCTTCTTTAAATGTTTTTTTTCTATGATGTTCCTTTTGGTTCATAATGTAAGCAATAACTTTATCCAATTGTGAATGACTATATGAAAATGCTCCATATCCTTCCTGCCATGCAAAGGGAAATTTGGAAAGTTTGTTTTCTTTAATAAAATCATTCGATGATTTTTTTATCTCCCTCACTAAATCAGAAAGACAGCAGGAAGGGCGCATACCTATGAAAAAATGAATATGATCGGGCATACCGTTTATAGCTAACATTTTCTGTTCTTTTTTCTGAACAATTCCTGTGATGTATTTATATAATCTTTCTTCCCAATCTTGCGCGATTAAACTTTCCCGACCTTTAACAGCGAATATTGTTTGAATGTAAATTTGTGAATAGGTTCCTGGCATAACATTAAATTTTGTTGTAAATGTATGATGCCTTCGGCATCAAATGGCGGTTGTACATTTTTTTCTATAAACGTGAAATCCCTTCAGGATTTTAAAATGTATGATGCCTTCGGCATCAAGTGGTAGCATGTGTATATTTTTCTATAAACGTGAAATCCTTTCAGGATTTTTCCGAGTGCTCGTTATTTCAAATTTACGGTAAGGCTAACCTTAGTTCCATGTCCTGATTCAGATGTAATTGAAATGCTGCCATTCAGTTCTGCGGCTCTTGTGCTCATGTTTTTCAATCCGTTGCCACCAATTATTAAACGATCTTCATTCATGTTGAACCCTGCACCATCATCTTCAACAATTAGTTTTAATTGATGATTGGTTTTGGAGATTTCAACCTTCACATTTTTTGCACCGGAATATTTATAGGCATTGTTCAATGCTTCTTTATAAACGAGGAAAAATGATTTCCGCTTTTCCATCGAAAGCCTGATGTTGTTTAAACCACTATCCGCTTTGAAATGAAGGGCTATATCTTTTCCGGCAAGCAGTTCACCGCCAAAGGCACGCATGTGAAGTATGATGTTTTCGAAATTATCATTCTGCGGATTCACTGCCCATACTATATCATTCA
>JANLUX010000179.1:0-2673 GCA_031363705.1 Bacteroidota bacterium | reverse complement strand
AGGCAACTGTTCTTTTGCTCCATCATAAAATGTCTGATTCGGTTTGTTAATATGCTGAATGCTTATTCCTCCATTCAATGCTCCATCATCGAAACGGCTTGTCCAGCCCAGACCAA
The DNA here is from genome assembly GCA_031363705.1 of Bacteroidota bacterium. Classification (GTDB taxonomy): domain Bacteria; phylum Bacteroidota; class Bacteroidia; order AKYH767-A; family OLB10; genus JANLUX01. The sequence continues at coordinate 2,557 of JANLUX010000179.1, read as the reverse complement.
AATTAACATCCGCATAAGTAAAAGTTGTTTGTGATAAATTTTCTCCAGTAGCAACATTTGCATTAAAGGCATCACCGTTAAACTGATTATCGAAAGTAAGCGATGCAAAATTTACACTGCGCTGTACAAATCCTAATTGAATGCCTGCACTAAAAAAATTTACGGAGTCATTCCCTAAAGCAAAAAGATAACTGTAAGATAATGCGGCCTGCAAAGTGCCGAAGTCACCAGCTCCTGCTTTATCACTGTTAACGATTAAACCTGCATTGTGATGACTTCCTTTTTCAGAGGGAATACTGATCAAACGGTCATAACTGAGAGTGAAAGTTGTGAATGGCTCAGACACAGAAGACCATTGCCTGCGATGTGTTGCATTAAAACGCTGATCCCCATCAAACATACCAGTGTTTGCACAATTAAGATTGAGCGGACTGTATTCAAATTGTGAGAAGTGAATATCTTGTGAGAAAGAGTAGAAAGTAGAAAGCAGAAAGTAGAATGTTGGGAGTAGGAAGTAGGAAGAAGGAAGTAGGGAAGAGAATAAATAGCGGCAGTAAGCAGCAGCAGTATGCAGTCCTTTAATTTTAAGCTTTACAATTAGAACTTTAAACCTTAACCAACTTTGACAAAAAGCAGCAGCAGTAAGCAGTAAACGAAAACTGTAAACTCTAAACCGAAAACTGTAAACTATCTTCCGTAAACTCATTTCAATAACGTTATATTTCCTTTCTTAAAAAATTCCTGCTTGTCATAACACGTAGCTGTAACATAATACACATAAACACCCGGAGGTACTTTTTCTCCTTTGTAAGTTCCGTCCCATCCGTGCTGCTGATCATTGGCTTCAAATAATTTCTCGCCCCAGCGATCATATAATGCGAGATAAACTTTTTCTATGGTGTTGCCTCTCACCAGCATCACATCATTTTGCTGATCGTTGTTTGGCGAGAAAGCATTCGGAATAAATATTTCCGGCTCTTTGCAGGTGACATCAAGCACAACTATGCGAACTGAATCAGAATTTGTACATCCGTTAGTATCCGTCACTAAAATCACATACGTAATCGTATTGGGAGGAGTGGAAACGGGTGAATGAATCGTATAAGAATTTAATCCAACTGCAGGATTCCATTCATAGGTATAACTGGTGAATGGCAATGCATTTAGCTGCGCTGATTGTCCGTGATAAATTGTATCATGATCAGTGGTGGCATTTACAAAAGGCAAGGTATCAGAGTATAAAACTTCTATTGAATCTGTTATAGTACAACCACGCACATCAGTTATCAAAACAGAATAAATACCAGGACAGAGATGCAATGCCTGAACAGAAGTTTGTTGGAGCGAATCATTCCATAAATAATTATATCCTCCATTACCTCCGCTTACTGTTGCAATAGTACTACCAATACACGCACCATGACAATACGCAAGAGTTGAATCCATTTGCAATGCAAGTGGAGGAGGTTCTGTTATTGTTAAATTTAATGTGTCAGCGCAATAATTAGTGTCTCGCACAATCACCCAATAATTACCGGGACATAAACTGTCAGCCATTGCTGTTGTCTGCGAAAGCGGATCATTCCATTGATAAAAATAAGGGGCGAATCCATTTTGCGGAAGCGCAGTTGCCGTTCCATTGCACTCACCTGCACAGTTTACAGGATCAACAATGCTGGTTACTGTTAGCAAAGCAGGCAAATTAATTTGTTGAATAAGGGTCTTTTGACATCCTTTATCACTTGTTGCGATGAAAGTAATTGTATGCAAACCCTGCGAAAACTGGTGAACCGGGTTGTGCTGATTGGAAATTCCTCCGTCACCAAAATTCCAGTTCCATGTACTAATATTTCCTGAGCCGTTATTGGTTACGGTATCTGTAAAGCTTACCGTGTTAGTGCATGTATCAATGCTATAATTAAATACCGGATTGAAATCAGGATAAATATGAACTACACCCGTTGCGGTGTCAGCACAGGCAGGATTTACATTTGAATGTGCTATGAGCTGCACAACATAACTTCCCGTATCAGGATAAGTAAAAGAGGGCGTTGTTAAATGCGATGTGTCACCTACACTGGTTGTATCAAATTTCCAGTCATAAGAAGAAGCATTGATACTGAAATTCTGAAAAGTAACTGTATTGCTCCCGCAAAGGATCAAGGGATTTTGAATAGCAGCAACTACCAGGGTAGGACAGTCAACCACGTTCAATTGAAAATCTCTTCGGGTGCTGCTTAAATAAATTCCATTACGGAATTCACGTGCACACACTGCAATTACAAACTGACCTATCGTGTTAGGTGTACAATTGATCCAGCCGGTTTGAGGGTCAATATTAAAGGGAGGCGTACTTCCAATTAAATCAGAAAGAGAATAAGGAGATTGCCAGGTGACAAATGGAATGGGTGGTGGAATAGGTGGTGCCGGAGGGCTTGGTCGTGGATTGGTAGCATCTGCACCAACAAAAGGATTGCATAGTTCATAAACTATGGAATCAGTTATCAATACACCATTAATATCAGTGGTATCAATATCCGTGGCACTATGATGAAAG
>JANLUX010000174.1:0-1528 GCA_031363705.1 Bacteroidota bacterium | reverse complement strand
GCAATCACCGTTTTAAAACGGGCTTTGCGGTTATGCACATCTTTCATTTTCTGCAATACCATTTGAATATTTTTTTCATCATTGCGCGGCAAGCCTGCATAGTAAGCCGAATGTACTCCGGGTTCACCGTTTAATGCGTCAATCTCTAACCCGCTATCGTCAGCAAAGCAATTTATCTTAAACTTTCGAAATACGTAGCCCGCTTTTTGCAATGCGTTTTCCTCAATTGTTTTTCCGGTTTCCGGTAATTCATCACTGCAGCCAATGTCGTTTAATGTGCGGATAATGTAACCTTCAGGAGCGAGTTTACGTATCTCCTGCAACTTATAAATATTGTTAGAAGCAAACACCAAATCCATTACATCTCCCTTATGAATATGATTACTTTTGTTATCAACCATTGTTGCTCAAAGATGAAAAATATCTGCTTTATTGTCGCTCTTATCTTGTTGAATGTATTAAGAATTAATGCACAATGTCTTGTCACACCTCAGTTTCAGATGACAGGAGCAGCATGTCCGGGGCTCCCTATCACAATCACCAACACTTCAACAAGTTCAGGAACCTCTACCTATAACTGGGATTTCTGTGCCGGTGACTTAAAAGATACACCTAATAGTTCCTATAGTAATCAATATGCTAATGCCATGCTTAACTCACTTGGAATGGATCTGGCATTCGATGGAACAAATTATTATGTCTTTGTGGCAAATTCATCACTCACGGCTCCTGGTCGTATCCAGTTATTTAACTCTTTGTCTAACCTCGGTACATCCGATTTAATGTCAGGAATTCCGGGACTGGGCTTTCCTATAAATGATTTAAAAATAGTTAAGATAGATACTAACTGGTTTGTTTTTGCATGCGGTGGGAATGACGTAGAGCGGATTGATTTTGGAAACAGTTTAGCAAATCCCAACCCGGTTGCAACTGTGCTTAATACAGGGGGTGGGCTTAACACTCCTTATTCAATAGATTTTGCTGAAGATAACGGACAATATTATTTAATTGTTGCTAATAGTGGCGGCAGCCCTTCTACAGTTTCGGTATTAGATTTAGGCAATAATATTTTTAATACCGCTCCAGCAATCACAACGCATAATATCAATGGTACAGCTAAGTCTGTAAGTGCTGTCAAATCTTGTGACCGTTGGTATGGCTTCGTTGCAAATAATAGTGCCAATATAATTACCCGAATTGATTTTGGTAATTCTTTATCCAATCCGGGTCCTCAGATTACTGATGATACTATTGCCGGATTACCATTCGTTCGTGAAATAGAAATGAAACATGATGATGGAAAATGGTTTGCCTTTGTGAACAGGGGTGTTGAACTGATAAGGGTTGATTATGGAGTTGACATCACCAATAATACACCCACGTGGGTTTCCTTAGGAGGATTCGGTACTTTTACCGGTGACTGCCGAGGGTTTACGATTAAGAAATTCGGATCTTCATGGATTGGGGTTACCAATGAATTCAATAATGCCACCGTTAAGCAATTTATTTTTCCTGATCAATGCAATGT
>JANLUX010000163.1:0-18393 GCA_031363705.1 Bacteroidota bacterium | reverse complement strand
GTTGTTTACAATGGTCCATTTTTCAACAGCGTTTAAATTCACTGTTTGATTGATGGTGGTTAAATTAAAAAATTGATTGTTTAAAGAGAATGCAGTTCCGGCTTGCCCTCCCGTTACGTTTATTGTTCTAGTAACAGGATTTGTTACATCCCCAAGAGTCCAATAAATATTATTTATTAATGCAGCAGGAATACTTGTAATCGGATTAGCAGTAGCTGCAGCAATATTAATATGCAAAAGATTGAAATTAGTATTGTTCAATAATCCGCCATTTAATGGCCCGTTATTTCCGGTTGGGTTAGAAGGATTCCCTTCATTCCCGGGCCATCCAAATACACTTTGACCGGGAGTGAGTAGTTGTAATTCCGAAGCAACATTATATGCTTTTAATTCAATTGAACTACCTGGTGCATCAGCACTTAAATCAACCAAAATTTCAAACCGTTCACCGGTTTGTATTGCCATTCTTGAAACGGGAACAGGTGCATTTAATAAGCCAAGGTCATTGCCAATAACATAAAAAGTACGGTTGTCGCTGAAACCGATATTATAACCTCTTTGTATTTCTGCATTTAAAATCCGGAGTCGTACAACCTGTTTTGGTAAACTTACTTGTGCATTCATGGTGCCATTTACTATTTCATAATCACCATAATTGTCAAGCAGGCTGTATGCCATTTCATTATTTGGATTTAAAAATCTTCGGCTTGACAATGCTAAAGGAATATCATCCACGCCATAAGTTCTTGGTAAAGCCAATGCCGCTTCATCAGCATCTCTGATAATAATAAAGCCTCCAAGTCCTTTGGTGACATGTTCCTGTGTCATTTCGTGCAAATGTGGATGATACCATAATGTTGCGGCTTGATTTTTAACAGTCCAGTATGGTTGCCAAATTGTGCCGGGTGGAATTATCTGATGAGGTCCGCCATCCATCACTGCGGGTAAGTGCATTCCATGCCAATGAATAGTGGTTGAATCGTTAAGGTTGTTCGTAACATTTATATGAACGGTATCAGCCTTATTAAGAATTAAAGTCGGGCCCCAAAACTGACTGCCGTTAATTCCTGCTGTTATTGTTTGATTGCCGGGTCGCAACTGTGCAAAAGTGTCGTTGAGTGACAGATTAAAATTTGTTCCGGATAAGGTATCAGGTATCCAAAGATTATTGAATTGCGCAAAAGCATTGTTTGCTGATAGTGATAGAGAAATAATTACAACTAAACCAAGAATGTTTTTTTTACTCATGTTTTTATAGTTTAAATTTTTGCATTCGTGAACCCTTCGGGGTTTCATTTTTTTTAACGGTGTTTTTAGAATTGATGAATCACATTTACTTTAGACGACACTATTTTTTATTTCCGGCACTATAACTATTTTTTTTTTTCGGTTGATTATCGGGTCTGAAATAATCACGAATTTCCAACACTAACCCTTGAAATTTTTCCAACTGTTCAGGAGTGCAAATAGTTTTCAGTTGCTGCGCCTGTTCAATTCGCAATAGTTCCATTTGATACTCATTGTCGGCAACGCTTTTCGCTAAAGTTTTTACTTCTTCTTCGTTTGTAGTTTTATTAAACATTGCCACATTCATTGAATCTCTTTCATTACGAATGATTCTTGCCAATGATTTTTCTTTTTCAAAAATCTCGGAACGAAGATTTTTTATTTGTTCAACTTGCTTATTTGTTAAGTTTAATTCCTTCTGCAAAATACCTGACACATCACGATATTCATTATGATGTGGAAACAATTCCGGTTCATGGCGATGAGAAAAATCTTTCCATAGAAAAAAACCAATGCAAAACAAATTCAATGCGGTCAGCAGTATAACTAAGCGAACTAATAATTTCTTCTGTGCAAAAATGTCCATGACTTAATTATTTATTGAACTTGAATTACTCAATAGTTCTTTGGAAATCGTTTGTAATTCCTTATCCCGATTGGGAGCTTGTTGTGACTCGTTCACCAAGGTTGTGAAAACAAAACCAATGTTTGCCATCACAACAAACAGCATTACAACAGCATACTTTGACAAAGAAAATATTGCAATTGAATTTGGTTTTGCTACAGACAATTTTTGCATCAATGAATCATTCCATGCTGCTGACGGCTGAATGTTTTCCATTGATTCAAACTCCTGAAGGGTTTGAGAAACTCTGTTATTTAATTCCTGCTCTTTCATTGTTGTTATTTAGTTTGACGATTAATATTTTCTATTCCGGCACTTTTTTAAAAATTATTTTTTGAGGATAGATTCTAATTCTTCACTTACTTTCTTTTTGGCACGATACACCAATGATTCAACGGCAAGGGTTGTGGTATTCATAATCTCCGCAATTTCGGGATTGGTGTAACCGTCAATTTTGCTCAATGTAAAAGCCACCCGTTGGCTGTCGGGCAAAGTGTTTAATGCCTGCATCACTTCTTTCATTTTCTCTTTTTCATGCAGTTGTTTGTCGGGCATTGTTCCACCGGCAATCCAATTTGCCACCTCATCTAAGTGGAGCATTTTGCCAATTGAAGTGATTCGTTTTTTACGATTGCGTTTTTTTATTTCATCCAAACACTTTGTTACAGCAATCCTGTAAATCCATGTTGAAAGTTTTGCATCGCCACGAAATGATTTGATGGATTGAAATACTTCAATAAATACTTCCTGCGAAATATCTTCCGCATCTTCTTTGTCCAATAAAAAGCGGTAGCAAGTGTTGATTACTCTTTTCCCGTAGAGTATCACCAGTTCATTAAATGCCGCTTTATCACCTGCTCTTAAATTGCGTAACAAAGCAGCATCGTCCATCAGTTAAATAAGAGTAAACGGAAATAGACTAAAGTAGTATGCATAATGTTAGTTCGTTCGACTACGCAAATGATTCTCTCTCATTTCAATTTTGCTCAATAATAATTTTCCTGCAGTAATATTTCTCTTCGTCAAACACTTTCACAAAATAAATTCCTCCCGAAATATTTTTAAGATGAATTTCTTTTTTTGTTTCATTAAAGACTTTTTCAGAAATAATATTTTCTCCAAGAATGTTTAATATTTCAACATTGCCTTTCATAATCGTTCTGTTAAATGAAATAATTAAATTACCTGCCGATGGATTAGGAAAAAGAATAAAGGAATTATCAAATGCAATTTCATTTACACTAACATTAGTGCAAAGTGTAGTAATAGTGCCACCACTGCTAACTACAGTAGCAGGATTAGTTATCGTGCCCCCTGAAGAAACTACTGTGACCCCAATCGTAATTTGTGTGGGTGGATTGGTTACCACCGTTGTCATATTTATTTCATTACATCCGCTGTTTCCGTTTGCATCTGTCTTGATTAAATATACATCATAAATACCTGTACCGAAACTCAGTGTATATCCTGCAATAATAAATCCACCATCAGTAGTTTGTTTAACGGAAATTCCATAATCCTCATTTGCTGAACCAAAGGTTTTTGTCCATAAAGTATCTCCGGTTGCATTGGTCCTTATCAAATAAACATCCGGATTACATGCACTGCAACTCAAGCTTAGCCCGGTAATAATATATCCGCCATCAGTGGTTTGCTGAACAGATTGTCCTCTATCATAACTCGAACCTCCATAAGTTTTTGTCCACAAGGTATCACCGGTATCATTGGTCTTGATTAAATAAACATCAGCAGTATGATTGATGGTGAAACTGTTTGCACCTCCTGCAATAATATATCCTCCATCGCTTGTCAGTTGAACTGATGATGCCAGATCCACAGTAGGTGTGCCTCCAAAAAGTTTATTCCATAAAAGATTTCCGGCACCATCGGTCTTTATCAAGCATGCGTCAAAATCCATTCCCGGCTTTTCATATTTTCCGCCAATAATATATCCACCGTCATTGGTCTGCTGCACAGCTTGTCCAAAGTCTTCACCTAAATCTCCAAATGTTTTGGTCCACAACGTATCACCACCAATATTGGTTTTTATTAAATAAACATCTTCGGACCCAACGCCAAAACTGCGTGTTGAACCCGTAATGATAAATCCTGAATCAGCAGTTTGCTTCACATCATTTCCAAAATCCTGATCTGTTCCGCCATAGGTTTTTGTCCAGAGTGTATCTCCGGTGTCATTGGTTCTGATTAAATAAACATCAACACTTCCTGCACCGAAACTATAGGTATAACCGGTAATAATATAACCGCCATCGGAAGTCTGCTCCACCGAACTTGCCAAATCATCACCTGTACCACCAAAGGTTTTGGTCCATAAAGTATCACCAGTAGCATTTGTCTTGATTAAATAAACATCAGCATTACCTGCACCGTAACTTGTGGCTGATCCGGCAATAATATATCCTCCATCACTGGTCTGTTGAACTGATTGCGCTGCATCAACACCAGTTCCTCCATACGTTTTTTGAAAGGTTTGCGCTGATGATAATTTGCAGATGCAGATTAATATTACTACGACAAATAGTTTTTTTGATTTCATAATTTTTTGAGTTTATAAATTCGAGTTTACGAATTATTCTTCACCACTTTACCCTTCTTAATCACTCCGCTTTTGTTTTTCATTTAATGTTGATCAGATAAATTATTTTTCGGTTTTATTTTTCTGTACAATTAGTTGTTTCATTTGAAATTTAATATTGGGAAGATAAAAACGTCCAATCATCCAGCTTTGATATTCTTCAGGCATTGCAATTTCTTTAACCTGCTCCGGTTGCATTCCGTTTTTAATTTGCGCTTCAGCTACCTGATTTATATTATCAAGATAATTTATTAAGACATCTATATCACTTTTATTTCCAACAGAACCATGACCGGGAATTACAATTGAAGGATTCATTAACTTAATTTTATTAAGACAATTTTTCAAGCTATCGAGGTTTGCGTCTGCTATCCAGGGGTGCCCATCAATAAAAAGTAAATCACCAGTGAATATTATTTTGGTTTTGGGAATATATACTATCAAATCACTGACCGTATGCCCCATTCCCATATCAATAAGCTCCACAGATTGTTTGCTGCCTTTTATTGTTTCCTTTCCGGAAACCATTTTATCGGGCAAAACAGTTTGCAATATTTTATGCGATTCAAGAATGGTTTTGTAATAATTATTCCAGAATACAAGTTCTTTTTTTTGAATCGTATCATCAGCAGGAAGCGCTGCAATAGTGGAGTCGGATTTTGCAATAATGCCCGGCAGGTTTTTCGTTTCATCGGCAAATTCTTCCGGCTCTGTCTTTTCAATAAGGTCTCTCGTAATTTTTGTGCTGTAAATGGAAGCATCTTTAAAAACCTGGTTGCCGCGGATATGATCATTATGATAGTGGCTGTTCACTAAATATTTCACGGGACTCAGTCCCAATTCAGTAATCACTCTTTGTAATTCTAATGCAGCATAAGGAGAAATGAAGGGATCAAATACCAATGTTGCATTTCCCAAATCTACAATACCTGCATTGCAGATGGCTCTTCCACCTGGTTTATGTATGGCAGCATATACGCCATCAGCAAGTTTTTTAATTTCAAAATCGCTGGAAGAAATTTGAGCAGTAGATTTTAGTTGAACGCTAGCAAACAGAATTAGCAGGGTAGAATAAATTCTTATTTTCATTTTATCTTATTTTCAATTTTGAAGTTTCCAGAAAGGAACTAAAGAACATTCAATAGCTAAACGATACCATTTATTATGCGCTACTAAGCTAATGCAAAATGCGCAATGATGAATGGCAGATACAGAGTAGAACTAATAGAAAAAGCTAATACTATTTTCAATTACGTTTTACAAATGTATTGCGCAAAGAGACAATACAAATCTTAATCCATTGCCAATGAGATGGGTAGTAGAAAGAACCTTTGCTTGTTTTGATAATGAAAGGATATTATGCACAAATTATGAAACAGGCCTTAAACAATTTCTTCTATTTTTTTATAATCATACCCCGGTGTTAGCGTTAAGACTCGCGAAGGGATATTTTTTTTGCTAAAATGACCCAATAGAAAGGTGAAATCTGGAAAGGATGACTTATATTTTTTTTGAATTATGAAATTTAAACAGGACCATTAATCTCATTAAAAAATGAGACTTATTTATCAATTCAAATTTTTATGTTTGAAGTCTGGATGATTTACAGATTACGGTTTACAATTTCGTTAATTCTCGGCATTATTACTTTCTTTCCTGATAAAGTTTTTTCGCAGGAAGAAAAAATAATTGTAGGTGCTGAAAGGATGAATGAATATCTCCCACTCTTACGCAATAAAAATATTGCAGTAGTTGCAAACCAAACTTCCATGGTTGGCAAAACACATTTGGTGGATACACTGTTGCGAACCGGAATAAAAATAAAATGTGTGTTTGCTCCTGAACATGGATTCAGGGGAGAAGCCGAAGCCGGTGCAGCAATTAAAAGTGGTACAGATGCAAAAACTAAACTACCCATCATTTCACTTTATGGAAAACATGAAAAACCTACTGACGAAGATTTAAAAGATGTTGACTTTGTTGTATTTGACATACAGGATGTGGGTGCGCGTTTTTACACTTATATCTCCACACTTCAATACGTGATGGAGGCATGTGCACAAAAAAAAATTCCGGTATTAGTTTTAGACCGTCCTAATCCAAATGGTTTTTATGTAGATGGACCGGTGCTTGATAAAAAATTTGCTTCGTTTGTAGGGATGAATCCAATTCCTGTTGTACATGGATTAACCGTAGCTGAGTACGCATTGATGTTAAACGGAGAACATTGGCTAGCAGACAGTTTAAAATGTGATTTGTTTTATGTGAAATCATTAAACTGGGATCATTCAAAATATTATGAGCTGCCGGTAAAGCCCTCTCCGAATTTACCAAACATAACTTCGGTTTATCTGTATCCCTCATTATGTTTATTTGAAGGAACCAAAGTGAGTGTGGGCAGAGGCACTGATTATCCTTTCCAGGTAATTGGATTTCCGGGATGCAGCAAAGGAACTTTTCAGTTTACACCAAAGAGCAAAGCAGGTGCTGCAGCAAAACCAATGTATGAAGGTGTTGAATGTTCCGGTTTTGATTTGCGCACCTTTGGTGATACGTATATCAAAGCATCTCACCAGATTTATTTATTCTGGCTGATTGGAATGTATCAATGCGACTCCACCAATTTTTTTAATCCATTTTTTGATAAGCTGGCAGGCACTGATCAATTGCGAAAACAAATACAAGCTGGAATGAGCGAAGAAGAAATCCGCAACAGCTGGCAACCTGCTTTGGATAATTATATCTTAATTCGGAAAAGGTATTTGTTGTATAAGGATTTTTAGATTGGTAAAGCGAACAGTCAGGTTTAGCAGGTCATTTTAAAACATTTGACAATCGGATTAATCTCCACAATTCTATTTAAGTTTTTTAGAAGGATTTTGCTTTACTACAAAAAAAGAAAGTATAATCAGAGAATCACCTTTAATTCTATATATCACCCGCGTTTGTTTGGTGAGTTGAAATCCGCGAATTTGTTTTTCAGCAATTTCAACAGATCCAATTTCCGGATAGTTTTTTAATAATTGAAGAAAGTCTGTAACCCTATCTTCAAAAGCCATGTTTATTTTTTCACCGAAATTTTCAGTGATGTATTTCTTAATAGAATTATAATGACTTTCGGCACGTTTGGTTATAAAAATTTTCATTTAAGGTTTTTAAAAATGCTTTTTGCTTCAACCAGATTTTTTTCATCTTCAGATTCATCAAATGAAATGAATACTTCTTTTTTTTCTTCATCCGTTAAACTTTTCCAGAGCTTACCTGTTACCGTTTGTTCCTTCGATTTCAAAAAATCATAAAGAGTTTGGAGTAATTGTTCGTTCTGAATATTTTCAATAATCTTAAAGAGATTAGATTTTATTTCGATAGTGCTCATAGTTTTTTTATAGGAAGCTAAAATTAGCAATAATAATTCAGTAATGAAATTTAAGCACACCACAAAAAAAAAGCAAATCCGCAACAGCTGGCAACCTGCTTTGGATAATTATATCTTAATGCGGAAAAGGTATTTGTTGTATAAGGATTTTTAGATCAAAAGAGTATTTACGGATATTTTTTTATTGAACAAAAAAAGCCGCGCTCTTTCGAACGCAGCCTTTCAATTACCAGAGATATTTTTTTAATGTACTGCAAATCTGAATCTGCTTGCCTGCGCTCCTTTTTGTACTATGAGCATATATAATCCTGTGGGATATTGACGCACATCCACTTCGCCTGTATTTGGTCCTGCTTCTGCATAACGTACTTCCTGGTACATTTCGCGTCCGGCCATATCGCAAACTTTTAAAGTATAATCAGAGCTTGTTGCATCAGCAAATGAATAGTTCAATGTAGTAGCTGTTGGATTCGGGAAACCATTTAAACCTAAGTTTCCTGATTCACTTCGCAACACAATATCTGCGGTTGTAAAAGTTATTTTGTTTGACCACATACCCACCTGACCTGTTGAACATTTACCGCGCACTTCAGCACTGTATGATCTGTTAGGTTTAAGACCTGTTAACTGGTACACACCATTTACCGGATTTTGTGTTAAATAAATATTACGTTTATAATTAATGGTGTTATCCGTTATTCTTATTCTAACGGTATCCATAGTAGATAAATTATCCCACATTAATATCGCACTGTTTGGTGTGATATTATTTACTTCAAGGATGCCCATGTAGCCACAGGTATCTAAAGTTGTGAAGTAAGAAGGTGTTGAAAATGCAGTGGTAACTCCGTTGCACACTGACAGGATACTCCATTCATAAGTGGTGTTAGGAGCAAGGTTTGTCAATCCTCCACCCGCCATATTGGTAACTCCATTAAACGTCTTAGTGAAATAAGCACTCACACCTACTTGACGAACACGAACTCTGAATTGTGTTGCAATAGTAGGATACCAATTAAGGTTTGCAGTATTTGTATTGATGTTGCTTGCAGAAAGATTCTGAGGGGTTGAACCGCATGGCAATGCATTAATCAATGTTGTAAAATCAGACTGGTTGCTTAGTTGCTGACTATTGAGACAATTTGTTTGTATTGTCCAGTTATAGGTAACTCCCGGTTGCAATCCTGAAACTAATTGCGTAGAAAGATTTCCATTAACAGTTAAAGTCTGATAATTAGCAGTTCCGTTTTCCCAATACGTGATAACGAATGAATCACCGGTAACAGCAGGATTCCAACCCAATGTTGCAGAAGTGTCGGTAACGTTATACACGGTGAGCATATCTGCTTTGGCACATGCCTGTCCGGTTATTGAGTTAACATTCATGGTTGACCATGGACCTGCACAACCAATACTGTTAATTGCCTGAACAGAATATATTGCAGGTGCAATTATGGTAATTGTAGATGTTGTTTCACCATTTGACCAGAGGAAAGAAGAAGCTGAAGGAGCACTTGCTGTTAACTGGTAAGCAACATTAGGAATATAAGAAATAGAAATACTTGGCGCAGCAGGAACAGGTATCACTGAAACAGTTTCGCTGTCTGATGCAGTGTTTCCTAATGTATCAGTAACGGTTACTCCGTAGATTCCGGATTGTGCAACAGTGATTGATTGTGTTGTTTCACCATTAGGAGTCCATATATAGCTTGTCATGTATGGAGGAGCAGTTAAAACTGTACTATCACCTGTACAAATAGAAGTTAATCCGCTGGTAGAAATATTTATTGACAAACTCATTACATCAACTGAAACTATTGAAGAGGTAGCAGAGCATCCATTTGAATTATATACAGTCACCTGATAATTTCCTGACTGTGTAGCGGTTATCGAAGAAGTGGTTTCTCCATTAGGAGACCATAAATAAGAGGAGCCGTTATTTGCAGTTAAAACCACATTTTGTCCCTGTATTAACTGGGTGCTTCCACTTGTATCTATAGATGCGGTTGCTGCAGGAACTACGGTAACATTTGTTACAGCTGAAGCGGCAGAGCATCCTGATGTATTATAAACAGTTACGCTATACGAATTAGAGGTAGCAACAGTTACCGATTGAGTAGTTTCACCTGTGGACCATAGATACGAAGAAGCGGGTGCTGAAGTAAGTGTAACGGATTCACCAGGACATATATTAGTTGAACCGCTTGCTGTTATTGAAGCAGGAGGAGCCTGAGAAACTGTTACCACCTGTGCTGCTGAAGTTTTTGTACAACCATTGGTTCCTGTAACGGTCACACTATAATTTCCTGCAGTGGAAGCATAGAGGGATTGTGTTGTTACTCCATTAGACCATGTGTAGCTGCTTGCAGCAGATGCAGTAAGCATTACGCTGTCATTAGGACAAATTGCAGTAGAACCACCTGAAGTAATAGTTGCAGTTGGCTTGCTTTTAACAGTTACTGTAACAGGAGCAGAAACAGAATTACAAGATCCACCAATTATGGTTACTGAATAATTTCCTGCTGTGTTAACTGTAACTGACTTTGAAGTTGCACCGTTAGACCATTGATAAGTTCCTGAACCATTTGCTGTAAGTGTTACATTGCTGCCCTGGCAAAATGTGGTTGGTCCTGATGTGCTTATTGTAGCTAATGAAGTGCTGCACACTGGTTGATTGTTATTCAAATTCAATGTACTGTTTAATGTCATCAGCACACGGTCAATCTCAATACCTGCACCGGTAGCAGTCAATGATAATTTATGCTCACCAGCTGAGAGATTCATATAAGCAATACGCTGCTGGCTGCAACCATCAATACCATACCATTGCCAGTTAGTATCAGTAATGCAACCAATAGTTTTAGTTATTGAATCCAATGCTACAGTTATAGTTGCTGCAGCGCCATTGCGGCTGCGTGCACGCACCCAGAAATAATAATCGTTTGAAGTTCGTGGCTGAATATAATAATCAGCCGTAGCAGTGCTTGCTGTAGTGGGTAAACTGATATATGACACAGAATTTCTGAAATCAGTTATTGCAGCACCCGGAGCGCGATCTGTTTTAATTTTATATGCAGTAGCATTATCAAATAATTCTGATTCGATGTTAAAATCCTTTGTCCATCTATAAGGATGTGAACTTTCATGCCATCCGTCTAACTGATAAAATACAGGTGAAGCAGGATTTGTATTGTTATAAATATAAGTGCTTCCTTGTCTGCGAACAGTAAACTGTAATGGGTTTCCGTTTAATTTTATTTTGGCTTCACTTTCAAGCTCAGTGTTTCCAAGCATATTTGAATTAGGTTGAATAGTACCTGTTATAGCATAAATATTTTGTGTCTGATCTTTGCGGATTACCACCAGTTTTCTCAAATCACCGGTTTCAAAGGAATAACCTTGTGTGGTTGGATTGTCATAAGAATTAGGAACATCTCCATTCATTAAGTCACCATTGCGCAAAAGATTTTCATAACGGCTTGTGACTGCCTGTGCATAAGAAGGCATAACTGACTGCCAGGCATAACCAGCAGGATTTGCAGGAAGATTAGTTGCATTATAATATGGTTCATCGTTAAAGAATCCTGCATAATAAAATTCAGCTCCTGCCATTCCTAAAGCTTTTAATAAACCTAACCATTGCGCAGGACGTATATTACTCTCCTCGTTTTTGCTCCATCCTGCTGCCACGTATGGTGAGAAAAGTTTATCACCTTCCGCAATCTCATTCACACGACCATCAGCAATACTTTGCCATCCGTTCCAGGCAGCATTCCAATTACGCCAGTTGCTTGGCCAACGTGGATAAAAATCAGGAGTAGGATAAATTTGCCCGTTGATAGGTTTATTGATAAGCCTTGTCTGACTATATTTTAAATAAGCCTCTGTTCTTCCACCCACCTGGTATTCTGCATACTTGGTATTTTGCAACGCTGGCATACTCATAAACTGGTCACGGTAATTTGTGCACATTCTTTTTTTGCGGTTAGCCTTGTAATCTTCCCAATCTGTAAAACCCGAAGTTGCCTTGTCAGCAATTACAGCAGGATCCTGAGTAAGTGCATTAATTGTATAGCGTGTAATAACCTCGTCATTTTCATTGATGATATTCAAAGGTCTTGTTAAGGCATTCAATAATTTAGTTAAATAAAATTTCTGCGTCAATCCGTCTATCGTGAATGAATCCAATGGAGCAGCAGGACTTATCACCTTGCCTGTGGTGTTAATACTGCCATCCCTGGTTAAAAATTGTCCACTTACATTTCTGATGTAATGATTATCAGGTAAAGTTTTACTGTGAATATAACTTTTGCTTTGTGTATAACCAATTAGCGTTGGATTTAGTTGTGCCCAAAATGTGATGGCTGATGTCTGCCACAGTGGATGTTGATTTGCAAGTGCTACCCACGCCCCTTCATACTTGGCTGGATTAGCATAATCATTCCATTTTGAACTTACATTGCATGAAACAGTTAAATAATAATTAAAGTTTTTAACTAACTCTGTTTGTATTGTGATACTATTAGCAATTCTTTGTGCAGGTGTAAACACCGGCTGACCATCACCAGAAAAAAACTTGATTCCAAGCCAGTTAAAATTAGGAAGCAATGTATGACCTTTTTTATAGCGTGGCACTGGAAAATTTTGAAGTTGTGTGGGTGCATCCACAGTATAATTAGGATGTCCGGGAGCATATTCATTAATATCAACTGGACCACTTACAGGAGCAGGTGCCGGAGGTGCAATACTTGAATTAGGAAATGAGTAATGATTACCCTGTGTAAAATCAAAATAGTGCTTGTAAATATTATTTGCAGGCAAATCCTGATCATATAATGCTATCTCATCTATGTTACCATAATATTTAATGTAACTGGTGTTTGCATTTAAATCAACAGCATTTACTCCACCTGCAAAAGTTCCGGTAGCTGTAGTATCAGAGAAACCAGGTGACAACTGACCATCTACCCATATTTGTTTTATACCTGTGGTGGTATTGTATTTAAAAACCATGTGGTGCCAGTTACCATCGGTATAATAACCATAAGTAGCACGACCCACACCACGCAGATTAATTCGAAAGTTATCACTGCCTGCTGAGTTGGTTGTTAAGAATTCGATAAACGGATAGCCGAACTTTACGCTGAATGCATTATCCCGTCTGTGAATAAAAGTGGTGGTATTAAAATCAGCTCCTGGTTTAAATAAGAATTCAATGCATACAACTGAATTCAAAACAAAATTATTGGTGCAAACAATTGTCCTGCCTGCTGAATCAAGACTTAATGAATTACCAACGCTACCCGTTGAAGGCGGAGTAACTGTGTAAAGGCATTTAAAAGTTGTGGCGTTCAGGTTTGAATTATTCATGGAATCTTTTAATGGATTTGATCCTTCAAATGTCCAGTAATAAACAGGTTTGGTTTGCGGTTGTGCATAAGCATGTTTCATTGCAAACAGCAGAAACATTAATAAACATGCACTCTTAAAAATTCTCTTGGGTAAATTTAATTTTTTCATTTTCTTAATTTTTGTGGCATAGACTTTGAATTTGTTTCGATCTATTAAATTTTAATTACAGCCAAAATAATTCGCGCACAAAGGGGGATGGGCAGAATAAAATGTATTCTGCTACATTGTAAGTTTTACAAGGTTTTTTAGTGTTTTTTATGGAAACGGATAAACCAAATAAAAAAGTTTTGAGAGGTGTGGCGCGCTAAAAATGTAAGGTGATGAAATAATAATTGAAATTAATTAAAGTAAGACAACCTGCTTTTTATCATCTTAAAAAGGTTTATTGTTCTTATGAATTATTTTTTAGGCAACTATATTACATTGCCTGAAAACGCAAAAAAATCTGAACAATTAATTTAACTTTTTTAAGGTTTTTAAAATAACAGGTTCCAAAACATTGGCCATAAGACGTTGTCCATCCTTATTGAAATGGATAAAATCACGTAACATATTTACATTTGGTTTGTGGTCAAGTTCAAGCACATAAGATACTTTAGCTGAATCAAGATATTGAATTAACCGTTGTCCGTATTTATTATAGTACCCGTCAATTGATTCTCTTTTTTCAGCATGCAGATAAACTAAAAGTGGAAGATGGTGCTGAGCCGCATAGTCAATAAAATATTTCCAACCCGGATTCATCTCCTTATGCTTTTGCTTATATACTGATGATGTGGTTGCACGATTTGTAAAATTTCTCTTTATCATTGGTTTAAAATAACCCAAAGCTTCCGTAATAGCACATAATGGATTTTTAGCTGGATAATTACGATTTACTCCAACAATTTTTTCAAAATTCATGTTGTCATACAAATCATGGCTGCTGTACACAAGCACTATCATCTTTGCACCAAAATCACCATGCTTTCTAAGATAAGCAGCTGCATTATCAGGTCCCCAGCTTGCTGCTGCTACATTCAGAAAACGTATTTTCTTGTTCAGTTTTGCAGAGATTTCACGCTCCATTATTGATGTTGCCAGTTCATCCTGATCAGTCTGCATTCCTCCATTTAATATTGAATCACCAAAAATTAAAACACGAATACTGTCATCAACAGATAATGCATCACTTCTCATCGAAAAATTATTGGTGATTAAACGACCTCCAAAACGATGGATATCCTGGTTGGGAGCATATATGTATTCGTAATCAGGATCGGATATAAATAAAGGTGGTGTTCCAAACCCAAAGAATAACCTCAGGGCACCTTCAATTAATAAAAGACCAAGCACTATCCAAAGAATCTTTTTAAAGTGCTGTTTAAAGAATGTGGTTAACATAATGAAGATGAAATGTTTTTGCAAAAATAAGTCCTGATGAGTGTGCGGGTAAATCTATTAAATGGAATCAATGATCACTTTCCCAGTGTTTTCAAAATAAGAGGTTCCATTGCTTTTGCCATAAAACGTTGACCATCTTTGTTGAAATGAATAAAATCGCGAAAAAATTTCTGGTCAGGATTAAGATTTACATCAGCAATATAAGGCACGTGTGCATCAGATAAATATTTCGCCAGCCATTTTCCGTATTTATTGTATGAGCCGTTGAGTGCTTCTTCTTTTTCTCCATGAAGATACACCAGCAAAGGAATATTTTTTTGTTTTGAATATTGAATAAAATAATCCCATCCTGAATTCATGTTTTTTGAATTGAGATAATACAGGGATTCGTTTTTCTGAATATCAGGTGGAAATAAACGAAACTTAATAACCGGCACTAAATAGTTTTGAAAGAAATCAATTATTGCAAGCGAAGGATTTTTTGCAGGGTATGATGAATTAACCCCCACTTCTCTTTCAAATCCCATATTATCAAAGTAATCATGGCTGCTGAAAACAAGCACTAACATTTTCGCCCCAAAATCTCCATGCTTTTTTAAATATGCAGCTGCATTATCAGGCCCCCAACTGCTGGCTGAAATATTTAAAACACGCACTTTCTTTCTCAAATTCAATGAAAGATTTTTTTCTAAAATCGTTGTTGCCAAATCTTCATTATCCGTTGGAAGTCCCCCGTTTAATATCGAATCACCAAACACCAGAATACGAATGTTGTCATCGGTTGCCAGCGCATCACTCCGCATTGAATAATGATTGGTATAAAAATGATGACCTAAGCGATGAATATCCTGGTCAGGAGCAAAAATATATTCATAGTCTTTATCTTCAACAAATACTGGAATAGAACCAAAACCAAAAAATATTCTCAATGAGAATTCAATTAATAAAATTACCAATCCAATTAATAAAAATCTTTTCAAAAAAAGCTTTGCCTGTTGTTTATTCATAAAAGGTTTTAAATTCTGCAATGTTTAAGGCACTACAATTTCACGCGATAAAACTAAAAAATGTAAATGACCTTCACTGACTTTTGAAGATTGTGGCAATTTAGAGCCTGTTTAAATTTTATAAAATGCTGCTCCATTAGTACGCAAAAATACCCCTACCCCCGAAGTGGAACATTCACTCGCAACTGTTCCCCTTCGGGTTTAGGAGTAAACGACCAAAATATATCTATTAAATAAAATTTAAACATGGTCTTAACTGAGATTGATTTTAAGATTTATTTTAAAATGAAATTTTCTTGGTTTATTGTGATGTTTTGCCACTGAAATCTTGTACATTCTATCACGCGCTTGCACTCCCTTTATGCGTACCTTTGCCTCATGAATAAATTTGAAGAGCTGGGTCTTAACAGCGAAATTTTAAGAGGCATCGCTGATTTAGGTTTTGAAGAGCCTACGCCTATCCAGCAGGAAGCAATTCCACAGTTATTAGAGGGCGGACGGGATTTGATTGGATTAGCAAAAACCGGGACCGGAAAAACAGCCGCTTTTGGATTACCATTACTGCACCTGCTCGATTTTGAATCACGTACTACACAGGCTTTAATACTCGCGCCTACGCGTGAGTTATGTGTTCAGATTACCCGCGACTTAGTTAGCTATGGAAAATATATACAAGGTTTTAAAACAGTTGCAGTGTATGGAGGAGCAAGCATACAAGACCAGATACGTTCTATTAAAGGCGGAGTGCAAATAGTAGTTGCTACACCGGGACGTTTAATTGACCTGATCGGAAGAAAAGCAGTAAAGCTGAATGAAGTTACCAATGTAGTGTTGGATGAAGCGGATGAAATGCTCAACATGGGTTTCCAGGAAGACATTGATGAGATACTTTCTTCTACTCCAAAAGAAAGAAATACCTGGTTGTTTTCTGCAACAATGCCGGAAGAAGTGAGAAGGATTGCAAAGAAATACATGCATGATCCAGTTGAATTAAGTGTTGGCAGAAAAAACGAAGGAGCAGAAAATATTGAACACATTTATTACATAGTTCATGCACGCGATCGTTATTCCGCATTAAAAAGAATTGCTGATGCTAACCCCGACATATTCGCGATTATTTTTTGCAGAACTAAAATTGAAACACAGGAAATTGCTGAGCATTTAATTCGTGACGGATATAATGCCGATTCACTGCACGGAGATCTGAGCCAGCAGCAACGTGATAAAGTAATGGGACGTTACCGTGATCGTTCGTTGCAGTTGTTAGTTGCTACTGATGTAGCAGCAAGAGGAATTGATGTAAATGATGTAACCCATGTTATTCAATATAATCTTCCTGATGAAATAGAAAACTACACACATCGCAGCGGACGTACAGCACGTGCAGGCAAATCAGGTGTTTCAATCGCTATCATCCACATGAAGGAGCTTTACAAAATAAAGCAGATTGAAAAGCAGATGAATTGCAAGTTCAAACAAGCGCGTGTTCCCGAAGGAAAAGAAATTTGTGAAAAGCAATTAATGCACTTAGTAAAACGGGTGCATGATGTTGAGATCAATGAAAAAGAAATAGAAAAATTTTTACCATCCATTCAGGATGAACTTAAAGAGCTTGACAGAGATGAATTGATAAAACGCTTTTTCTCCATTGAGTTCAATCGTTTTCTTGAGTACTATAAAAAAACTCCTGATCTCAACGTGGATGTCTCACAACGTGATCGCAACTTTGAACGTGATCCGCATAGCAGTCGTGACAGGAGAGAGCGTGGTGAAGGAAGTTATCGCAGTAGTGGTTCACGCATTTTTGTCAATATCGGTTCGAAGGATGGTTTAGATAAAGGAAAATTATTACGGTTTCTTTGCGACACTTCGGGTGAAGCAGGCGCAAGTTTTGGACGTATTGATATAAAGGGGGTTTATTCTTTTGTTGATGTAGAACCCGACAAGTTGCAGGCAGTAATGAATTCAATAAACGGTAGCGAATATGCAAGCCGTAAAGTTCGGGTAGAGATTTCAGGAGAAGGAACTAATCCCGGAATCAATGGTGGTCGCGGTGGTGATAGAAGATCATCTTCTTATTCTTCCAGTAGAGAAAGCGGCAGTGGCGGAAGGAGATCATCATCCTATTCTTCTTCAGACCGAGGTGACAGAAGCGACAGAAGTAGTAAATACAGTTCTCCCGGAAACTTTAAACCACGCGAACGAAGTGCTGTTGCAAAAAAAGAAGAAAGCAAATCATCATGGGAAGGATTAATGGTGGAAGAAGAAGGGAAAGAAAAAAAACCGAGAAGGAATAAGTTTAAAAAATAAATAATTCGTGCGTTGCCTACTCTCTCAAAGTCATTCAGTAGGAACCCTGTCATATAGCACCAATAAAGTTTTGAGTTCGCAGAAAAGTTTACGGGGAGTTGTTCCTAATACGGGGAATAGTGAAGAGTTAAAGCTACTCACACTCTCGCAAAGTGTTTATTTTCCCTCTCTCGTGAGCGCTTGCTCGTTGCTTATTTTCCTTGTATGAACTAACAATATTGGGTAGCAAAACATCAGCTAAAAATTCCTCTTCCGTTGAAGTCAATAAGGATATTAAGATATTATAATCATTTTTAGCATCTTCAATTATGTGATAGCGTTTATATTGAATGCCATCATAAGTGCCCCATGCACGGTGCATAGCAAGGATATATATTTGAAAGCTTTTAACAAGTTC
>JANLUX010000136.1:0-3263 GCA_031363705.1 Bacteroidota bacterium | reverse complement strand
TTCACAAATTGGATGGAACAGAAGTAGATGCCAATACACCCCAACCTCCAAAATCGATGGATACATATTATATCGTTTCAGATAAATTTACGGAGTGTGTAGGTTTTCATGATGAACCACAATTTGCGGCAGTTTGCCCGGTTGATTGCTGTGTGGATGATGAGAATTAACGCGAAAGCAAGGAAACATTACTTGCAAAGAAAGAAGCGATGCACGTATGATAGAATAAATTTTAGTCCCGATTTATCGGGAAAATTTTGAATTACTTAAAATCCGTTCTTAAAAGGACGGATTTTTTTTTCCAGGCTTGACAAAATTCGCTAGTAGATTCTCTTTAAAATAATTCTTCGTTTAGTTTTGCATTAAATTCAAATGAAAAAAACATTTCTATTTCTTCTTTTCCTATTGAAGAATGATATTGCACTTAGTCAATCATCAATTAACCTTGATTCATCACTAACCAAAGAACTCAAACAATCCGGTGACAGTATTTTGAAGGGAAGCAATGATTCAGTTCGTTTGCAATACAATGAAAGATTTTATACAATGATGGATTCCATATTAAAAGATGGATCTTCATTTATTTATTCTTTTGACAGTGTAAAAACCCTTGCAGTGCTTCAGTCACCGGATAAAAAATTGCGTATTTACAATTGGATTGTTCCTTTGCAGAAAGGAAATGAGTATCGTTATTTTGGTTTTGTTCAGGTTAACGATAAAAAAACTAAACGGCTAAATACATTTCCTTTAAAAGAAAAAAAATGGACCACTGATTCAGCAGAATATATCAGGCTCAATCAGGATAATTGGTATGGAGCGCTCTATTATAAAATTCTTCAGCATAAATTCAACAACAAAGTTTATTATACGCTTTTAGGCTGGCATGGAAATAATTTTCAAACCACAAAAAAAATTATTGATGTTTTGACTTTAAATAACGGAAAAATTCAATTTGGTTCACCCATTTTTAAAACTGGCGGAAAAGCCAAAACACGTATCGTATTTGAATACAATGCACAAACCACCATGTCACTTAAATACGAGGAAAGTGATAACAGGATTGTATTTGATCACCTCTCGCCATCAGATCCTCGTCCAGAAGCAAAAAGAATGTTTAGCCTTTACGGACCTGACATGAGCTATGATGGATTAAAATTTGAAAAAGGATTTTGGATCTTGCAAAAAAATATTCAACCGCGAAATGATAGAGAGAAACAACAGAAAGAAGTTCCGCTGGAAAAAAAATTACGTATCAGAAAAGTTAATTAAGGTTTAAATTTTTCTTATCTGAAAACAATTTCCTTCACTGCATCGTTTTCCAAAAGTTTATTCAACGCAGAAACAATATCATGACGCTTATAGGAAAGTTCGTCTCTTAAAACAGAAGAATTAAGCTGAACGGTTAAAACTTTATCCTTTAAATAAATCGCATTGGTACGTTTTGCAATGGCAGCACCCATCATTTGTTCCCATGCTTCGCGAATACGCGCCTCCGAAAGTTTACCTCTCAAATGATAAGCATCAATGAGCTCATTAATGACTTCTTTCAACGAATGTGCATTGGTATTTCGCATGGTGCTAAGGTCAGCATTTTAATGTTCCTGCTCTATTTTGTTAATGTTTATTTTTGAACGCCATGTCAATAATTACGCTTACCACCGATTGGGGATTAAAAGATTATCATGTAGCTGCGCTGAAAGGTTCGTTGTTAAGTATTTCGCCTTCAGCTGCTATTGTTGACATCACTCATTTGGTGGAGGGAAATAATATCGCACAAGGAGCTTTTATTTTTAAGAATGCGTATGTTTCATTTCCAAATGGCACTATTCATATTGTGGGTGTGGGTTCTTTTACAGAAAAAATTTCAGAATTATTACTTATCAAACGAAACGGACATTATTTCATTGGCATGAACGATGGTTTTTTTTCATTGGTGTTTGAAGAAAAACCTGTTGATATGGTTGTGCTTGCTCTATCAGAAAATGCATTTGCTGCTTATGATACTTCCACTATTGTGAAAGCTGCAGAGCATGTGATTAATGGAAATAATATTTATGAATTGGGTTCGCGACCGGCTGAGTTTGTTGAGAAAACAATTTTCCGTCCTGTGATTGAAGAGGATGTAATAAGAGGAACTGTTGTTTATATTGATGAATTTGGAAATGCAATCACCAATATAAGCCGTGATTTATTTGAGTCGCAACGAAAGCAACGAAAGTTTGAAATTAATGCACGCAGACAGCAGTACACTGTTAGTTCACTTAATAAACGTTATGATGAAGCAGAGCAGGGATGTATCATTGCATTGTTTAACACTTCTGATTTATTAGAGATTGCCATCAATCACGGTAATGCTTCACGGCTGTTAGGCTTGAAACAAAATGATACGATAAGGATTGATTTTCAATAATCATTAAAGCACTTTCCAATCATCTTCAAACTTAAATCCGCGCAGCAATTCATCCACTTTCATTCTTTTTTTTCCGGGTAATTGTACTTCGAGTAAATTCAAAAATCCATCTTTCGCACTGATCTTTAAAATATTTTTTTGATCAGTATATAATGCATGACTCAGTACAACAGGTGTTTCTTCATAGGAAGATTTGAAAACTTTAACAGGCAAAATTTCTCCGTTACTTTTTTGTATTTCGAAAAATGCAGTTGGATGAGGAGATAAACCTCTCACCTGGTTGTGAAGTGTAATTACGTTTTTACTGAAATCAATTCTGCAATCTTCTTTAAATAATTTGGGAGCATGTTTTAATTCTTTTGGATCAGCAATTAATTTCTCCTGTTCTTTTGGCTGATACTTTCCTGATTCAATCAGCTGAACAGTTTTTAAAACAAGATGTGCACCGGTCATCATTAAGCGGTCATGCAATTCACCTGCAGTTTCATCTTCACCAATAGTAATTTTTTCCTGAAGCAAAATATTTCCTGTATCAATTTCATGTTGGAGAAAAAATGTAGTGACACCCGTTTTGGTTTCTCCATTCATGATTGCACGATTGATAGGAGCAGCCCCACGATATTGCGGAAGGAGTGAACCATGTAAATTAAATGTTCCCAGTGGAGGCATATTCCATAATGCATCAGGCATCATCCTGAATGCAACTACAATTTGTAAATCCGCTTTTAGCGATCTGACTTCTTCGAGAAATTTTTCATCTTTTAATTTCAAAGGCTGCATGATGTGCAAGCCTTTTTCCAAAGCATATTTTTTTACTTCAGATTGATGCAGTTGTTGTCCACGCCCTGCAGGT
>JANLUX010000130.1:0-23972 GCA_031363705.1 Bacteroidota bacterium | reverse complement strand
TCAAAGCCGGAAAGCGCTTGGCAAGCGAAACAAATTCATTCACTCCTTTATATGCTTTGAGCGAACAAATCATAAGCACTGTAAAATTATTTTTCAGCGGATGGTAAATATGATGCTTTGCTTTATTGACAAACTCATCAGGAAGCGCATTATAAACAAGATTGTTGCGAACGCCTTTTAATGGTTCTGTATTCATTAAATAATGAGAAACATACAATGCATCATCAGCTGTAAATGAGGCAACACCACGTAGAAATTTTTTTAAAGATTGCGGTTGCAAATAACTTTCATGCAAATGATAACTAACTTTTTTCCTGCAGATTTTTCCTGCCAGAGCAGCACCAAATGGCAATAATGTATTTACATACACCTGTTTTATTTTTCGATGATCATTGATGATCATAAAAAATAAACAGAGCTGGCTATAAAAAAATTTAACAAGACGAATCCATTTGTTCTTATGAAAGCTGTAAGGGATGTAGCGGTAATTAACATTTAATCCGCATAAAAATCCTTCACGATTTTTTGAAGTGTAAATCGTCACCTCATTTCCGGCAAGCAACAAACCTTTTATCGCCATTGAAAAAATCAGCGGACTTCCACTGAAATCATTCAGCAGATGAACGCAGGCGATTTTTTTATTCTTAATCTTATCGTCATTCAGGAGGAAACTTGTCATATAGTTACAAGCAGTTTGAGTATGCAGTAATAGTTATTTGAAAGTCCGAGCTGTTTTCTTTTAAACAAATTTTTTTTGCATCAAATATTCGTGTTTCAAACATGACAAGGTTCCTCCTGAATGACAACCCTTTCATATCAGCTTGCTTTCCTGTACACATCATTATACACATCACGAAGCAACTCACCTCGCACATTCCAGTCAAACTTATTATTAAATTTTTCCAATGCACCTTGTGATAATTTATCTGCCAGGAATTTATTTGCTTTTAAACTTTGCAGTGCTTTCGCAAAATCAGTTATGCTTTCATTGTATTGTGTGTAAGGAATTCTTATTCCGCAGGATTCATCTACAAATTCACCAGGACCGCAATTATCAAAACATATTACGGGTAAACCATGTGATAACGCTTCAGCCACCACCATTCCTGCTCCTTCGTGTGATGGAAATAAAAATGCACTTGCTTCTGCATACACATTTTTCAATTCTTTACGATCCATCCAGGCAATAAACTCAACACTTTGCCAGATTTCCAAATCAACTACCAGCTTCTGTAAATAGTTTTTGAAAGGACCATCGCCCACTAATACCAATTTTGTTTTCGCTTTTTCAGATGATGATAATCCACTATAAAATCTTGCAAATGATTTGATTGTTATATCAAATCCTTTAAGGGGAACAAATCTTCCTGCTGAGAGAACAGTAAAATCCTCATTACGTTGTTTATAAGTAACCGACATGCTCTCTGAGCTCACCGAAGGCATCATAAAAACATTTTTGTTTTTTAAGGGAAGCACATTTGCCACACTGGTATTCATTGTGAGTACTGCATCAGCATGCTGAACCGTTTTTCTTAACATCGGATCCATATTCCAGAAAAACTTTTTTGTCATCCATTTTAAATTTTCTAAAATATAATTACGTATTCCATACACATGCAAAACATAATTCTTGGGAATGCGTGGATGATGACCAATGGGTCCCCACACAAAAGGTTTACCTAATAACCACAAACGGGAAGGAGTCCAGTCATTGTGAAAATTTAAATTGTGTACAATATCAAAAGCTAATTTTCTAGAACGAATAAAACGTGGCATAAAAAACTGCCATAAGTAATAGTAAAGCAACGCACCATGCGAACCTTTTTTCCAGAAACGCATCCAGTAAGGTAGATCGTAATAAACAAACTCAATGTTTTGATACGCTACTGATGGATGCGCCTTCATATAACATTCAATATGTGGTTTTGTGTTTTCTCTTGTTATAGCAACCACTTTATTAAAGCGTGCAATCTGATTAATAAAATTCCATCCCATCCCGTTTTCGGAACCATGGTAAGGATTTACTGCGTAAGCGCTCACCAGGACGGTTTTAAGTGTTGAGGTGTTGGGGTGTTGAGGTGTTGAAGTCATGATGGAATTTATTTTAAGCAACTTTTTTAATTGCAATTTCTTCTTTGGTTCTGCTGCGAATAACTTTTGCCGGAACTCCACCTGCCACACAATTTGAAGGAATATTCTGGTTCACTACAGTTCCTGCAGCTATCACACAATTATCTCCAATCATAACCCCATCCAGCACAGTAACCTTTGCACCGATCCAGCAATTTTTACCAATGTTGATTCCTTTACGTGATACTCCCTGCAACCGGATTAATTTTTCAGCATCAGAAAAATGATGATTCTCGGGATGACAACTGAAGTAAGGACCAATGATGCAATCATCACCAATCGTTAATCCTCCAGCTCCTCCCAGATGTGCAAACTCTCCGATACCCACATTGTTTCCTATAACAATATGATCTCCTAAATTGTTTAATGAAAATGAAACTTTAATTACGCTATGTGATCCGATCCAGGCATGATCACCAATATACAAACCATGATTTCCTAAACCGCTCATGTAAACATAATCACCAACCTGAACCATTTTGCCGAAGTGAATATTACGGATATTAAAAAATTTAATATTCCTGCCCAGAAATAGCAATCTTGGAATCCGGAAATAAAACAGCAAACACAAACCGCGAACCAATGCAATTGCTTTTGTCAATACAAAAGAGAGAATTACTGAATTAGAAACTCCGTTGTCAAGTTGAAACTCCGGATTTTTCATTCGTGCAATTGCAGTAATTATCTTTCTCATCCGGCTTTAGTTTTTGAACTTTTATTTTTTGTTACACATCACATCCTCCAGAATGTGGTTTGACCAACGAACAATGACATAGGAGCATAACCTGTGAAGCGGTGCATTTCTTTTCCTTCAAGCATTTTATCAGCACTCCAGTTAGCAGGGTTATCCGAATTGTCTAACACAACCCATCCACGTTCCTTTACTTTGGACATCGCAGCACGCAGGCACGCAGTTCTCCGCGTATGATCATTCATGCTATCAATCAGTAAAATATCAAATGATTCATTCGGTAATTTTTCAAGGTCTTTTATCGTATCAATCCCCTCCATCATTTTTAAATTAAAACGTTCCTGGTGATACTTGTTTGAATTTTTCTGAACCTCATCCATCAACATCATTCCCCAATCTTTATCATGCTCATAGGTTGTTAAGTTAACCCCATGCTCTAAAAACCAAAGAGAAGAATTTCCTCCGCCAATCTCCAGCACACGTAATCCCGGTCTTATCAATCCATCTAAAAACCGGATTGCATCCATTGTAAGAAATGGAACAGGGTTTTTTATCAATGGTGATTTTTTCGATTGCAAATATGTTTTAAGCACATAAGGCAATTTTCTTACACTATAGAATGAGGGCATGTTGCCTTCATAGTCTGTTAAACGCAGTGATGCAGTCAGCTGTTCTTTGTGTCCGTCATCGCATGTCCATTCAAGTGTGGTGCGCCCGAATAATTTATCAATCACCGGGTTTTGATAACGCGCTGTAGCGAGTTCAACATTTGGTGGCGTAAGTTTATTTCTATTCATATCTGTAGTATAATTTATTTTCTTAGTAGCTATTTACTGAAATGCATTCTTTTATTACAGTATTCAAGGTGTCGCTAAGATTAATATTGTTTATTGAGAGATAACGCTGCTTTTCATACCGATTTGCAAAATCACCAAACAACAATTTATATTCATCCGTTAAAGATTTAATATCTTCTACGTTTAATTCGTTTTTTCGTTTCAAAATAGTTTCAGCTGGTGCCGTTAAAAAAATATTTACTTTAGGTTTATATACAAAGCGGTAAAGATTTGTTGCCAGATTTTTATTTAAAACAATATTAGATCGCTTTGGATCAGCAATAAAATCAAAATAGTATCGGTCATATAGAACGGTGTATCCTCTCAAAATATATTTGAAATACACATACCATTGACCAATGATATAATCAATATAGTAATAGCTGAAACGAAAGAGTGAGGAAAGAGAGCTTCTGTTTTTTCCCTTTCGGGGAAGATTATTTTTTGCACGTTCCTGTGCTTTTTCTTTGCCTAATACAAACGAACTGAGTATCGGTAATAAAGAAGGACGGTGCCTCAGCAACACAGTCCGCTGACGGTATTTTGTTTTCAGAATATCGTTTATGTTTTCAAGCACTGTTGATTTTCCTGCCCCATCAACACCGCTAAAGCTTACTGCATAACCACGATTATATTTTAAATCACGGAGTACATCAGACCAGTAACGTAATTTATTTATTATGATTTTGCTCCCACGATTTTCGCGATACGCTTTAATTTTATTAAATATTTTTTTTCGATGACGCTTGTGCGGATCATATAAATCATCAAGCGTATTAATATGCAAATGATATTTTTCTAAAAGATAACCGAAAATTTTAGCTCTTTGATCAGAAGGGAGCACAGTAAAATAATTCTGATAACGAAAAGGAACTTCTTCACCGTTCAACAAATAAAACAACATCATGTATTCAAACTGATGCTGATCACTTGCTACTCTGATTCCTTCTTTATTTCGTTCGGCCTGATCAAGCACATCTGCTGCATCGAGATAAATACAACCTTTCCTGTCAAAGCGATGGATAAGATCAATTTCTAAATAACCACAATCTTTAAAATAAATACTTACAAACGTTACAAAGGATTTGGAATGTAAATCAACTCTTAAAACATCAGGACCTTCATGAATGACTTTAAGAATTGCCTCTGATTGCTTTTCAGTAATCAGTAAATCAATATCCGATGTTTCGGGAATCTCCTCAATTGATGGAGATGTATATTTTAAAAGCGAATAATTATAATCGTATAATGCATTAAAAAAATAACGTATAAAATCTTTTCTGTCCTTACTCAATTCCATTTTAATATTCATCAGCTTCCGGTAATATCCTGTAATGCATCCAACCATGCATCAATCATCCAATGCGATTGGGTAAGTAATTCCTGCTCGTTCATATAAATACGCATGTAATAGCTGATGTTAAACAAGAGGTATAATTTATAATGCAGCGTTGTATCTATACTGTACTTGTGCGTGAGGCTTTGTGCAGCGGGAGTTTGCAACACATTCTTAATATTTTCTTTTATTTCAGAAAAATTATTACGATGTAAAAGCACTTGCGCCTGAAAAACAAAATGAAATAAATCAAACAGCATCGGAATGCCGTTCTTCGCAAGTTCCCAGTCATACACATAAAGCCGGTTGCTGTCCATATACATATTCCACGGAGTAAAATCTCCATGCGAAACAGAGACAGGAACTTCCGCCTCCACAGGCAATGACGCAAACAACTTTCCTAACAGATGAATGATTCTGCGTGTTTTAAATTCATCCATGTCATTGATAAGCGGATGCTCGCTGTACATCCATTGCAAATTATTTTCAATGGTTTTCCATGCGGCAGTTTCCAGAATATTTTTTTGCTCATGATGTGTTGCATACAACTCGGTAAGCGCTTTCAGGTGAATATCAGTAATGCGCGAAGCAGGGATAGAAACACCGGGCTTAACATTGCTTAAGCGCGCAGTGCCACTTCTTTTTCCTGGCGCAACATGTGGCATGCTGAGTGAAGTAAAATCATATTTATTAAGAGTTGTAAGCATATCAATTTCGTTTTGCAGATTTTTTTTTGCGCTTTCGCTGAAACAAATTTTTATAAAGTGTGTAGTTTGTTTTCCGTTATTAATCTCAATAATTATTTTTCTGTTTTCTCCCCTTGTACCGGTAAACACTGTGAATTGTTCTTCTTCTTTTATATCGTAAATCCTTTTTACGTTTGAAACAAGATCCGGTTTCATAAAAAAAGAACCTGTCATCATAATTTTTTTACACCCTAACGAAAAAATTGTCTTTGCAAAAATTTTATACATCCACGCTTTTAAACTTCCTGAATTGTATAATGACAGAAACGAAGCTTGATTTGTATCTGAAGGAATAATCCACCTTAATGTGCCGTCAGGATTATTTATATAATAAAACTTTTTCATGTCCGGCATTTTTTCATTGCCGAAATAAAATTGCATCTCATTAAAATTTCCGGATCCGTTAGCCGAAATGTTAAAACATACTTTATTGTGAGAAGGAAAAAATTTTCTTTGTGAATTAACTCCTGTCAAACGCTGATGCGGATCATAAACAGAAAACTCCTGCTCACTGCAAAATAACTGGTGCAGGAGCTGAAGATCGCTCAGATAAACGGGGAGTGTGCGCATTTGAAGTTACTGACACACTTGTACGTAACTTCTGCTCTGAAGGTTCCATACATACCATGAAAACCAACATCAGGTAAAACATGATTCCGTAATTGGTTTCTCCAAAAATTCCAAATTCGGTAAAAGAATTAATAAGTAAAGGAATTAAAATTGCAATTGCTAACCTGCGTTTGTAAACATGTGTGGTTTTGAAAATTGCGTGAACAGTTAATGCAAGTTGTGCCAGCACTATTGTTAGTCCCACTAATCCCAGCCCCATCAATGCCTGTAAAAATGTATTGTGTGTCATTGCACCTGCATAAGCATTGATACTTTCAAATTTATCAGTGTAATCAATACGCATGTAACCGTAACCCAAAACGGGTTCGCGTGGAAAATTGATTGACAACAAATCTTTCCAGAAAGGAATTCTTCCTGTCATATTCATTACCTCATCCACATTTCCTTGTTTGATGATGACTGATTTAATTACAAATGGAATGGCTACGAGTACAGATAAAATAACCGCTATGCGTATTCTTAAATCTTTTGTTTGCATAATGAAAAAGAACACAATCAGCATTAATGCAATCATAGAAGAACGCGAGCCTGTTAACACCAGCGCATACAGGAACATAAGCATTGCAACTGCATAAAATATTTTTCTTTTTGCAAATTTCCAGTCAGTAATAGTGGCACCAATTCCAACACCGATTAACATTCCTAATTCATTTGGGTTAATGATAAATCCTCCGAGCCGGGCTTCTTCTCCTCCATGTGTCATCCGGTAAAACTGAGCGGGATCAATGATCATACCTATAAGAAAAACGGACATGATGATGCCGATGGAAACAGCTAATAACTTACCCAACCTGAGACCACTGCCTGCATTATTTATCATCCACGCTTTTATAAACAGAAAAGCAAAAACCAATCCTTCCACATCCATCATAAGCTGCAAAGTGCTATCCCTGAAAGAGGATGTCCATAATAATGAACAAAGTCCCAGAAATAAATATCCGAGATAAAATAATACCGGTAGTGGATTTGTAAATGTTAACAGTTGTTTTGCTTTTGATTGCTGTTGCAGTAAAATAATCACCAGCAATCCGCTAACCAAAAACCGCAAACTCACTTTTATTAACTGAGTGATAAACACAGAATCAGAAAGCATAAAATAACTTATAATGCGAAGTATTAAAATAAATACCAGCAGTGTTGCAATTCCGTTTCCTGTGGAATGAATAATTTGCTTACTACTCTTCATAAATTTGCGATAATTGCTGTGCGATAATTTGCCAGTCAAAATTTTCCTTTACCATTTGTTCAGCATTATTGCCTTTTTGCTGAAGATTATCTGAGTGATAAAGTTTTTCAAACGTCTGCATCGCCACGCAAATACTTTCCTGATTCAAATCCGGGATATGGATTCCGCTATCATACTGATCTACCAACTCACCCACATTAGTACCTGTACTAACCAGTAACGGACGACCAAGTGCCGCAGCTTCCAACACAGCTGTTGGTGATCCTTCAGAACGTGAAGGATGAACAAACACATCCATATTTGCAATTAGATTCAGTTTCTCTGGGCCATACTTTGCACCGTAAAAAATTACACGGTCACTTATGTTTTGTGCAATAACTTTTTGTTCTAATTTTTTTCGTTCCGGGCTATCACCTATCAACCATAATACTCCGCTGTTTCCTTGCCTGACATACGATGCAAAACTCTCCATAAGTAAATCAAGACCTTTATAATAAATATCCAGCCTGCCGCAAAAACCAAATACAGGATGCGTTTCCGGTTTCAGTTTGTGATATTCAAAATCCAATTCTTCAAAGCTCTGACCATTTGGAATAATGATTTTATTATCCAGTTGAACGATTTTTGAAATATGATCGAACTCACTTTTGCCAAGGAAATGAACCTTTTTTGCACGTTTTAAAATATATTTTTCAAAACCATCTATGTACAATTTTTTCAGCCAGTTGTTTTTACGTAATGCAACTTCATTAAACGCACCATGAGGTGTGTATACATAAGGGATTTTTTTTTCGTGCAGTAATTTGGTAATGAGATAAAACTCACGAATCAAGGCACCATGAATATGAAAAAGAACATTAGTTCCTAATCTTTCAATGGCTATCATTAATCTGGGATCAAGACCTCTTATATAAAATTGTGTACGGAATAATCGTGTTGGAACTTCACGTTCAATGACAGGTTCAGACGGAGAATGTGTAATGCCCCAAATCTCCACATCGTAACCCAGCTTATGCAAATATTCAGCATGATGATGAGCCACTTTATTCACTCCGTTCATACGCTGCGGATTTGCTTTACCTAAAACAAGATGAATGATTTTCATTAAAATATTGTTGGTTGTATTACGAAAACCATTCAATAAGGTTGCTATAAAGTCACTGTGTGTGGCACATTTATTTAAATAATATTTAAAAATTAAAGCACATGAATAAGAACAAAATTATTTCAGCGATGATAGTTGGAGCAGCTGTTACAGCAGGCATTAGTTTATTATTCGCAACGGAAAAAGGTAAATCGGTTGTAAAAAAAATTACTGATCAAAAAGATGCTCTTCAGCAATCGACAGCAGGAAGCATCGTTAATTTTCTCTTTTCACTGATAGATAAACTCACTGCAGAAAAGAATGTTGCATCAAGGATTAAGGGTCAAGATTCAAAGGAAGAGGAAGTGCTTGCCTGAAAAAATTAAGTGAACCGGAAATAAAAGCTCTTAAAGGAATTATCCTTTTTTAGCCATGCGCTTGCGCTCGTTATCATCAAGATAAATCTTACGCATCCTCAATGATTTAGGCGTAATCTCCAGGTATTCATCTTTCTCGATATACTCCATACTTTCTTCCAGAGAAAAATTAATTTTTGGAGCAATACGCACATTTTCATCACTACCTGATGCACGCATATTTGTAAGTTTTTTAGCTTCACAAACATTGATAACTAAATCATCAGGACGTATGTGTTCTCCTATAATCTGACCACCATAAACCTGTTCACCAGCTTCAATATAAAACGGACCACGATCCTGCATACGATCAATAGAATAAGCTGTTGCCATTCCTTGTTCTTTTGCAATCAATACACCGGCAATTCTTCCAGGGATAGGTCCTTTCCATGGTTCATAAGATTTGAAGCGATGCGCCATGGTTGCTCTGCCTGCAGTAGCAGTAAGCATACTGCTTCTCAAACCAATCAATCCACGTGAAGGAACAACAAATTCAAGATGTTGTAAATCACCTTTTGGTTCCATTACCAGGAGCTCTCCTTTTTTCTGGGTAACCAGCTCAATCACCTTACCAGATACTTCTGCGGGTACGTCCACAGTTAGTGTTTCAACCGGCTCATGTTTCATACCATCAATCTCTTTGGTAATTACCTGTGGTTGTCCCACCTGCAACTCATAGCCTTCTCTGCGCATAGTTTCAATCAGGATGCTTAAATGTAAAACACCGCGTCCATAAACCAAGTAAGAATCAGGGCTTCCGGTTTCTTCCACACGCATTGCAAGATTTTTTTCCAGCTCTTTATAAAGGCGATCACGCAAACGCTGAGAGGTTACAAACCTTCCTTCCTTACCAAAAAACGGAGAAGTATTGATTGTAAACATCATGCTCATGGTAGGCTCATCCACTGAAATGGGAGTGAGTTGTTCAGGATTTTCAAAGTCAGCAACAGTATCGCCAATCTCGAAGTCATCTAAGCCGGTTAATGCACAAATATCACCACAACGTACTTCTTCTGCTTTGCGTCTGCCCAATCCTTCGAACGTAAAAAGTTCCTTGATACGATTCTTCTTAATAGTTCCATCCCGTTTTACTAACGACACAGGTTGATTTTCTTTTATAGTTCCCCTGCTGACACGGCCAATTGCAATACGACCTACATAAGAGGAATAATCAAGCGATGTGATTAATATCTGCGTGGTGCCTTCCATATAAGGAGCAGGTGGAAAATATTCAATGATTTCATCCAACAACGCAGTGATATCTTCCGTTTTATTTTTCCAATCCTTACTCATCCATCCATGTTTGCTGGAACCATAAATAGTTGGGAAATTCAATTGTGGTTCTGTGGCATCCAAATGATAGAAAAGATCAAAAACTTTTTCCAGCACTTCATCAGGGCGGCAATTTTCTTTATCCACTTTATTAATAACAAGTATTGCACGTTTGCCCATTTCCAATGCTTTACTCAATACAAAACGTGTTTGAGGCATAGGCCCTTCAAAGGCATCAACGAGTAACAAAACGCCATCAGCCATATTTAAAACCCGCTCCACTTCACCACCAAAATCCGAGTGACCAGGGGTATCAATAATGTTGATTTTTACATCCTTATATACAACAGATACATTTTTAGCAACGATGGTGATACCGCGCTCACGTTCCAGATCATTGTTATCAAGAATCAATTCCCCTGCATTTTGGTTATCGCGAAAAAGATGTGATTGATGGAGGATTTTATCTACCAGGGTTGTTTTACCATGGTCAACGTGGGCAATAATGGCAATGTTACGGGTACTTTGCATAAGGAAATATAATAGCTTATTTATTTGAGTGCGCGAAGATAGGGTTTTTTACCGAGGTGGGTATCAAAAGTTGTCGTTAAGTATGGCATTTTGTTTTACCAGCTTCACTCTGAAGTTTTAAGGTTTTAAGAGGGAAAGATTATCTATTAATCCTTTAAAACATTTGGCAAGCAATCTCCTTTTGATGACAGTGATGAAATGAATAAAGTTAAAGCAAACCCGTAGAATAAAAATGCCTGATGCGATGGCATATTATTTTAATATTCAATCATTTTAAATT
Organism: Bacteroidota bacterium; assembly: GCA_031363705.1. Lineage (GTDB taxonomy): Bacteria > Bacteroidota > Bacteroidia > AKYH767-A > OLB10 > JANLUX01. The sequence continues at coordinate 12,834 of JANLUX010000130.1, read as the reverse complement.
TAAATTTTTTAACTTTTAATTTTAAATTTTTAGCCACATGAAAAATAACCAAAAACAGTTTGAAAGTCATCGCTACGATCAGGACTATAATCCAAATATGGGAAACGCTACAGGATCATTAAATGTTGATAAAAATCAAAGGAATAATGAATCAGGCAGAGATGAGGATAACAGAATGGAGACAGGAAAACACGCTTCACAAATGGGCAGGAAATTCGGGAAGAACGACATCAGAATATATTAACTAAAACACGGTCATTTTTCTAATTTTTACAAAGGATTTAATAATAGATTCTTTTGATTTTAAAGTGCACCTTATAAGATCAATCCTCTTAAACCGTAAAGCGCTTATCTTCGCCCACTCGAAAAAAATTTTGAATGGATAGGAATTCGGTCGTTGGACTGTTATTAATAGGCGCAATACTTATAGGATTTAGTATTTATAATCAGCCAACAAAGGAACAGCTTGAAGCGGCAAAGCACCGCCAGGACAGCATTGCAAAAGTTGAAGATGTTGCACGTCAGCAATCAGTGAATACAGCTGCTGAGGCGCAATTAAAACAAAGTGTAATCACAATTGATACTACAGTTAGTGATTCGGCACTTGCTGCTATGGAAGTGGACAGACTAGGTGCTTTTGCAAGCACATCTCAAGGCAAAGAAGAAGAAATTACACTGGAGAATAATGACCTTAAGCTCACATTCACTACACGTGGTGGAAGAATTAAAACTGCTGAGTTAAAGAAGTATAAAACCTTTGAAGGAAAACCACTTCGGCTTTTTGAAAGCGACAGCACTCGTTTTGGCTTGAATTTCTTTTCACAGAACAGAAACATTTCTACAAACGATTTATATTTTACGGCAGTACCTGGTGCTAATAGCAGTTTGGCAATGCGTTTAAATGCCGGAGAAAATAAATATCTTGAATACGTTTATTCGCTTGATACGGCTGGTTATCTTATTAAATACAAGATAAATTTTGTAAATCTAAACCAGGTAATTGCTGCCAACACCAGTTCTATTGAATTATACTGGAGTGAGCAACTTCACCGGATGGAAAAAGACATCCACAGCGAGCGTATTAATTCAACAGCTTATTACCAGTTTACTGATGATGAAGTTGACCACCTGAGTGAAACAGAGGATGCAAAGGAAGAATTTAAAACAAAGGTGAAATGGGTTAGCATGAAGCAACATTTCTTTACTCAAGTACTGATTGCCGATAATAGTTTTGACAAACCAACAAGACTCGAAATTTATAATGCACCTGAAGAATCAAATTTCATCAAGCTGATGAGTATCGGATTAACTCTTCCCTACAATCATACAGCTTCTGAAAGTTTTGGCATGCAGATGTACATCGGACCTAATCATTATCAAACCCTCAAGCACATTGGTTTTTCGTTGGAAAAACAAATTCCGCTTGGGTGGGGAATCTTTGGCTGGGTGAACCGTTTTCTGGTAATTCCGGTTTTTAATTTCCTCAACAGCTTTAATATGAATTATGGTTTGATTATTCTGATCCTAACTATAATCATCAAAATTTTGTTGTTGCCTCTCACTTACAAAGCTTATCTCTCCCAAGCCAAGATGAAAGTGCTGAAACCGGAAATGGAAGAGATACAAACAAAGTTTAAAGAAGAGCCTGTAAAACTTCAGCAGGAAATGATGGGACTTTACCGTAAAGCAGGGGTTAGCCCGATGGGAGGTTGCTGGCCAATGCTCTTGCAACTTCCGATTCTATTTGCCATGCTTCGCTTTTTCCCTTCCTCCATTGAACTGAGACAGCAAAAATTTCTTTGGGCTGATGACTTGAGTACTTATGATTCAATACTCGATCTTCCATTCAACATTCCTTTCTATGGTGATCACGTAAGTCTTTTCACTTTGTTGATGACAGCATCTACTTTAATGCTTACTTTTTTCAACAGCCAGACTACAGTTACTAATCCGCAGATGAAATGGATGATGTACCTGATGCCGGTTTTCTTTATGGGATTCTTAAACAGTTTTTCAGCGGGATTGAATTATTATTATTTCCTTGCCAACATGATCAGCATTGGTCAGCAATTCCTTTTCCGTTCTTTCGTTGACGAAAATGCAATTCATGCACAAATTCAGGAAAACAAAAAACGTCCTGCAGCTCAACAAAAATCAAAGTTTCAGCAGCGGCTGGAAAAGATGGCAAAGGAACGTGGCTATAAAATGCCGAACAAATAGTGTGGCAAATTCATGAGAAGAAATAAGATTTATTTTTTACCATTATTAATATCCTTAACATTCCTGCTTTTTGATGGTTGTAAAACAAGGAACAAATCTGCTTCAACATCAGTTCAAACTGCAACCGATACGGATTCATTATATCTTATGCTTGACCAAAGCCCGTGCTTTGGTATGTGTCCCACTTTTGTGGTAAACATTTATAAAAGTGGTTATGCTGTATATAAAGGTAAAATGGCAGTTGACCGAATAGGAACTTATGAAGCGCGTTTTACAAAAGATCAAATAAAATTATTCGATCAGGCTGCGATGGGCAACAGAGTAGATACGCTCCAAAGTGAATATGTTAATCCTTACATTGCTGATTTTCCTGCCAGTTATTCTTCTATTGTAATCAACGGCAAGCGACATACCTTTCATGTTTCTACTGACACTCCTCCTGAATCTCTGGCAGAGTTTCATAAGATTGTAACTCGTTTAATTGAATTACCGCAATGGAAGAAAATATCTGACAAAACAGAATGATTTGGTTATAGTTATTACAGAGCCACTTTCTTAATCATCAAATATTAAAAATCTCTTTCTCAAAAACTTATCTTATACTTAACTTTGTATCACTAAATAATAATCAAAATGTCACAAGACTTTCTCCCGCTAAACGGAACTGATCACATCGAATTTTATGTAGGCAATGCAAAGCAGGCTGCTTATTTCTATCAAAATGCATTTGGATTTCAACTATCGGCTTATTCAGGTCCTGAAACAGGAGTTCGTGACCGGGCTTCTTATGTGCTTACACAAGGTAAAATACGATTAGTGTTTTCAACGGCATTGCATCCTGATCATGAAATCAATGAGCATGTTTGCAAACATGGTGATGGAGTTAAAGTGTTAGCCCTTGCTGTAGATGATGCAGAGAAATCTTTTTATGAAACCATGTCGCGTGGAGCTAAAGAACACACAAAACCACAAACGTTTACTGATGAATTTGGCGAAGTAAAAATTTCAGCTATTCATACTTATGGTGAAACGATTCACAAATTTGTAGAACGTAAAAATTATAAGGGCGCTTTTATGCCCGGGTTTAAAACTGCTCAATCCACTTTTAAAACTGAGCCCATAGGATTTGAGGTCATTGATCATTGTGTTGGAAATGTGGAGTTAGGTAAGATGAATGAGTGGGTAAAATTTTATGAGGATGTGATGGGTTTCAAAATGATTATCACATTTGATGACAAAGATATTTCTACCGAATACTCTGCATTGATGAGTAAGGTGGTTTCCAACGGTAACGGATATGTTAAGTTTCCGATTAACGAACCGGCAGAAGGAAAAAAGAAATCACAAATTGATGAATACCTCGAATTTTACCGTGGAGCAGGAGTGCAGCATATTGCTATTTTAACAAATGACGTAATTAAAACTGTTAGTGAATTACAACGTAGAGGTATTGAGTTTTTAAAGGTTCCTACCACTTATTACCAGGAGCTTACTACCCGTGTAGGTAAAATTGATGAAGACATTCATGAACTTGAAAATCTTGGAATCCTGGTGGATCGCGATGACGAAGGTTATTTATTACAGATATTTACAAAGCCTGTTGAAGATCGCCCGACTTTATTTTTTGAAATCATACAACGAAAAGGGGCTAAATCTTTCGGTAAAGGAAACTTTAAAGCATTGTTTGAAGCCATTGAAAGAGAGCAGGCTTTGAGAGGCAATTTGTAAAAACGAAAATCAATTTTCTGTTGTGTCAGGCCCGCATAACGTGCGAAATTTGCGATCATTTTTATTAAAAATCTTACAATTTATTATAAGAACCAGACTGTAACCTGAAGTTCACTTCGCTGTATAATGAGCATAAATTAATTGTTCATTATACTATGACAAGGTCAAGGAAAAATATTCGTCAGGAATCAAAATTAAAAACAAGCTTAAGGTTAACAATGGTAATTGCAATGGCTGCTTCGGCAGGTTTTGTTCTATTACTGATTATTGTATTTAATCTTGCAAAAGAAGAAATCAGCCATGCACAAAACGCAATGATTTTTAAAACTGCGGATTGTGTGCAGGATACCAATGAGGTGCTGCGAGGAAGCATTAATCAAAAAATTATTGGAATTACAATAGAAACAGCCGGCAAAGGCAGTGCTGTAAAAATAAATTCAATGATTTTTAATGCAAATGGAACTTCATTGCCGGTTACGCAAAATATTGAAAACGCAAGGTTATGGTACACTGGTAATGATCCTAATTTTAATCTGAATCAACAATCAGGTAATACCATATCAAAAATTACAGAAGAAGATTTTGAAATTACCTGTAATCTGAATCTTTCGTCCGGCAAAAATTATTTATGGCTCACTTATGATATTAAAGCTGATGCAGCTTACGAACCAGGAACTATTGATGCAGCGTGCAAGGAAATTAAAGTGGGAGCAATTTCTTATCAACCATTGACCAGTGCTCCACATGGAAAACGTTTCACCTTGCCTAATATTCCTTATTTCTCCACAGGTAATAATGTGTTAAATAATTTAATGACCTGGAATTCAAAACGCGATGGTTCCGGATTACCTCCAAAACATCTTACAGCATCACGCAATAGTTTCTTTATCCAAAGTGGTCATCATATCGTTAACAGCTCTCCCGGAAATCTGCAAACCATAATAATAGAAAAAGGAGGAGAACTGCGCATCACATCCCCTTTACGCTTAAACACAATGAATATAGGATGCGATGGAACTTTGCAAATGGATGCTACGGTTACAGATTATTATTGCTTCACAGATTTTAATATGGATAACGGAGCCAATTATATCCATAACAACACCGGATACTTACCCGGATTACATTGTAATTTTGCGCCACGGTCGAACCAGTTATTTTATCAATATGAATCGGCAACACTTCCCTATCATGTAAGCTGGGGCAATGTGATAATAGATGCAAACACTCCGGTAAATATTGATCTTCAAAAAAACTTTACAAATGTTGCAGGGGATTTTGAAATAAAGAAAACAGGAAAAGACAATTATCTTTTTTGCGGAAACAGTGATACGATTAACATTGGCGGAGACTTAGTGATAAGCGGAGGAAAGTTTATGGGCATGGCTGGAAATAACTCTGGAACCCTGGTGATAAATATTGAAAATGATTTAATGATAAAAGATGGGTGTTTTTATGATGCGGGAATTATCAGCAATAAATCATCCGGTACTGTTCTCAATATTAAAGGTGATGTAAATCTGTTAGGTGGAGTATTCGATTTTAACAGGAGTAAGAATGCCATCTCTGAAATAAATATGTGTGGCGGTAACTCTGCATCACGCTGGTCTCAAAAATCTTCTTGTGATGTTATCCTGGGTAATGTTAATATACATCAAGAAACAGATGTAATCTTAAAAGGTGATAAGATGGGTAACGTTGCAAAGGGCAGATGTATAACGGTGATGAGCAACGGACAACTGATGTGTGATAATAATTCAGTGTGCGGTGAAGGTACATTCTGTTTACAGGATAAAGCAACAATTGGTATTGGATCATGGCAGGGAATTAACTCCGAAGGGAATGCCGGAAATATATTAACTGCTGAACGCAAATTTCACTCCGGTGCTAATTATTGTTATTATGCAAGAGAAAACCCACAAAGTACAGGAATATTTAAAACTTCTCCTCTGGAAAATACTGTTCGTATGATTATTCTTAACAAAGAAAAAACCTCGCAAACCTTATACGTGGCTCAGGAAATGAATGTGAGCGAACAGATAAAAATTAATCGTGGTGATATTGATCAATCACGAAATAAATTAAACCTTCCCCGATTTTCTGAGAAACAATAAAGGTTAAAACCCTTGCTCTACTTAACTTTCACTGATTCAAATAATTAACAAAGTTTCGTTAATAAGTCCTACGTTTTTTCTTGTGTAGTAATTTTCAGTCACCTATTTTTATCCCCAGTACCCTTAATACACCCGTTGAACGCGGGATGAGCAGCAAGACTTCCACAATTACTACGAAGGCGTTGATAATATTTGAACGAAAAAGTGGAAAGTAAATATGAATCAAACTAATGAAGTAAAGTCACGGCATCAGCAGATGCTCGAACTATTGGATGAGATTGCCTCATCCGGAAAAAATCTCGGTATCATTTTACAGGATACTGAAGACAAACAATTGGATGGAAAAACTGTCCATGTAAATGGTAAACGGCTTACCACTTTTACAAATTGCAGTTACCTTGGTTTGGAAATGGACCAACGGTTAATTGCAGGCACTATTGATGCGGTTACAAGATATGGAACGTTGTTCGCCTCTTCACGCTCTTATCTCAGCATGACCCTTTATCATGAAGCAGAAGAATTACTTTCAAAAATTTTTAACATGCCTGTTGCTTTATCTCAAACAGCATCATTAGGTCACATCAGCAATATTCCGATTATAGTTGGTGATAATGATGCAGTGATAATGGATATCAGCGTGCATGCAACTGTGCAGGAAGCGGTGCTGTTATTACATCACAGAAACGTTACGGTAGAAAAGATACGCCATAACCGTATGGATATTTTGGAGGAGCGGATAAAGGCCTTGCAGATGACGCACGAAAAAATATGGTACATGTGTGATGGTATCTACAGCATGTTCGGGGATGCTGCACCTGTAGAGGAATTAAAATCGCTGCTTGATACATACGAGCAATTTCATCTGTATATTGATGACGCACATGGAATGAGTTGGGCAGGTGCTAATGGTGCAGGTTATGTACACAGCAAGCTCCCTTATCATACCAAAATGTATTTTACCAGTTCACTTACCAAAGGTTTTGGAGCGTCAGGCGGAATACTTGCATTTCCCAATATTGAGAGCTTTAACAGAGTTCATTCCTATGGTCGCTCATTTATTTTTTCTACGCAGCTTTCTCCTCCGGTTTTAGGTGCAGTTTTGGCATCTGCTAAAATTCATCTTACCAGCGAAATTGATTTACTGCAAAGTCAACTGCATGAACGGATAAAGTTTTTTAACCAGACAGCTAAGCTATTTGATCTCCCATTATTATCAGACGGAATTACACCAGTCCGTTTTATCGCTTTAGGGAAACCCCAGGTAGGTTATAATTTAATAACACGTTTAATGAATGCCGGTCTTTTTGTAAGCTTATGTGTTTACCCAAGTGTATCAATTAATAATACAGGGCTAAGAATTGCAATAACGAGGCATCACAGCATGGAGGATATTGAAAGGCTGTTGCGTGAAATTGCAACACAGCTTCCTTTTGCTTTGAAAGAGTGTGGCAGCAGCATGAAGGATATTAAACGAAGCTTTAAGCTGGAACAACGCGAAAGAGAATAGTACCGGATAACAACGAAACCCGTATCTGTACATCAAGAGGCTGTTTTTATTTCAGCCTCTTATTTTTTTAATAGAACCGGATGGTACTATAAAGAATTATTACGGTTAAGTTTAAGTAAGATAGAAACAGATTGTATAATAACCTGCGGTAAAATTTTGGAGCCGGCAGTAAGGGCTTGTTTTTATGTTCGAAATAAAACATGAAGCTTTTTAATTGATGAACCGAAAGTAAATGATCATTTGAATAAATGTTTTTCTTTTTTTTCTGAAAAATGTGGTATCACAATAATTACCCCTGTACAATGGTTAATTAAAACATATTTTTGCGCGTATTCCAAATTATGTCATCGTGGTTTAAAATTCCGCCTGCCTTCCGAAATAAAGTCCGGCTCTTCTGGCTGCTGGTTCTGGTACCTGTTGTGTTTTTATTTTTTCTTGTAACTGCCACAGCTTATTTTGGTGATTTGCCCTCATTTGAAGATTTAGAAAATCCAAACAGTAATCTTGCTTCAGTGGTTTATTCATCTGACATGAAAGTGCTGGGCAAATATTATTATCAGAATCGTTCAAATGTTCACTACAATGATCTTTCGCCTGATCTTATCAAAGCATTAAAAGCAACGGAAGACATCCGTTTTGAAGAACACTCAGGAGTTGATTTGCGTGGATTGTTTCGTGTATTATTTAAAACTGTTATCCTGAGGCAGTCAGCTGGTGGAGGAAGTACAATTACTCAGCAGCTTGCAAAAAATCTTTTTCCGCGCGAAAGCATATCTGGTTTGAAATTAATTGTGCGTAAGATAAAAGAGTGGATCATTGCTGTAAAACTGGAAAGAAGTTACACCAAAGAAGAGATCATGGCGATGTATCTGAATACGGTTGAATTCGGAAGCAATTCCTTTGGTATTAAATCAGCATCCAATACTTTTTTTGCAAAGGATCCCAAAGATTTAAATGTGCCTGAATCAGCATTGCTTGTTGGTTTGCTAAAAGCCCCTTCTTATTATAATCCGGTACGTAATCCTAAAAACGCATTGGAAAGAAGAAATACGGTGCTGGCCCAGATGCATAAATACCAGTTCATTAACGATACGCAGTTTAGCTCCTTCACAAAGAACCCCATCAAATTAAATTATGCGATGGAAGATCATACTTCGGGACTGGCACCTTATTTCCGTGAAGAGTTACGTTTAGAATTAAGTAAGTGGTGTAAAGAGCATCAGAAAGCTGATGGTGCTCCGTATAATTTATATAAAGATGGCTTGCGTATTTACACCACAATTGATACGCGCATGCAACGTTATGCGGAACAGGCTGTGAAGGAACATCTCTCAGAATTGCAAAAATCTTTTTATGATCATTGGAAAGGAAGAATTCCGTGGAAAGAACATCCCGAAATTATAACCGATGCGATGAAACGTAGTGAGCGATACCAGAATTTAAAACAAGCCGGATTATCGGAAAAGGCAATCGAAAAAAATTTCAACACAAAAGTGAAGATGACTGTCTTTAGCTGGAAAGGTGAAAGAGACACAACCCTTTCACCGTTGGATTCAATAAAATATTATAAATTGATTTTGCAAACCGGCTTTATGAGTATGGAACCTCAAACAGGTTACATAAGGGCATGGGTGGGTGGTGATGATTATAAATATTTTCAGTATGATCACGTAAAGGAAGGTAAGCGGCAGGTGGGATCCACCTTCAAACCTTTTTTATACACGCTTGCAATGCAGGAAGGATATTCACCCTGTTATAAAGTTCCTAATGTTCAGGTAACAATTACTGATCCCACTACAGGGGTAAACTGGACCCCTGTAAATTCAGATGCTAAATATGGTGGAATGTTATCTTTGAAAGAAGCATTAGCTAATTCGGTAAATTGTGTTTCTGCCTATTTGATGAAGCAATTCGGACCGCAGGCAATGATACAGATTGCTCGTAAGATGGGTATCACAAGCCCTATTGAACCATATCCTTCTATTGCATTAGGAACTGCTGACATGTCAGTATTTGAAATGACAGGTGCTTATGGAACTTTTGCCAACAAAGGAGTGTGGGTTGAACCACAATATCTTCTACGTATAGAAGATAAAAACGGAGTAGTGCTGCAGGATTTTGTTCCAAAGAAAGTGGAGGCTATCAGTGAAGAAACCGCTTACCTGATGCTCAATCTCATGCAAGGTGTTGTTCAATATGGAACAGGTGCCCGCTTACGCGGAAGTAAATTCAATCTCGACAATCCGATTGCAGGCAAAACCGGTACAACACAAAACAACAGCGATGGATGGTTTATGGGAATCACTCCTGAGCTGGTTTCAGGATGCTGGACAGGATGTGAAGACCGTTCTATCCATTTCCGTACAACACAATTAGGACAAGGTGCAAACATGGCATTACCCATCTGGGGGTATTATATGAAAAAGGTTTATGCAGATGCTTCGCTTAATTATTCTAAAGGAAATTTTGAAAAACCCCAAAACCCGCTTTCAGTTGAACTTGATTGTTCTAAATATGAAACCCCTGGTAACAACTCCCTTGATAATGATTGGGGATTAACACCATAGGTGAACAAATCAATATCATTCATATACCTTAAGCTTTAAACCCTTCACGAGTTTTATTTTTACCAAAACAAAAAGTCCCCGGTCTGATAATAAAACCGGGGACTTGAAAATGACAAGCTATTCTTGTTAATCAAAATTTTTGCTCGACCCTAATTTTACACTTTGTACGTTCATCACTTCGTGAGTTGTGCTTGTGCTTCCTACTTTATTGATAAAGGAAATAACATACAATTTTTGTGTATTCCATGCACTGCTTATATTAAAAGTGTAAGTTTTAGTGAAAAACCCGCCTGGTTTGATATAAGCTGAACCAATTACATCTCCGATTTTTGAGGCACTCAGCACTTTACGCGAAACAAAATCATGCTGGTATCCAATCATAGGATTACCTAATCCATACCATAAACTACCTGAAATGTTATTATAGTAATTTGCCTGATTATAGCCTGAACCAGATCCAATTACACTATCCTCGCATAATACAGTAGTGAGTCTGTACTTTCCGCTTAAAGTAGAGTTAAATCCTGCATCCACTGTAATCGTGGCAGTAGTACCGCTAATTGAAGAGGTAATTTGAACCCCACATTTTGCAGTTTTCGCAAGAGCTGTGTTAACATAAGTATTCCAATATTGTTTTGCCATAACAAGTCTGCCGCCATATACTGTACGGTTGAGCATACCCGATGCATAAGTTGTTACATTGAATATACTATCAAGATAGTCGTATAATCCAATATCCATCGCATCTGAGTTGTGTGCGTGATAACCATATATTGTGTTTGGATGTCTGGCCATCTGAGAACGGCATTTTTGCTCCATGTCAGGACAGGTACCACAGCCTACTGTTCCAAACATTTCGATCAGCAATTTTTGTGTAAACGTAGAAGGAGTTGTTAACAGCCTGCTACCACTTGCAGGGGTGTCTTCCATTTGAGTGGATACCGGTGAAACTTCCATCTCATTTTCTTTCTTACAGGCTGTAGATAGTAATACAACCAACGCCAATGGCGCTATCAATTTTTTAATCATTGTGAATAAGGGGTTTTTTTTGTTTTGTAACGCAAATATAATAAGTAAACGTTCAGAAAACAATGGCGAGTATCAAAAAAATATGGGTGAACGATGTATTTGAGGTAAAGGGTTACAAATCAGCGGCAAAAAATTATTTAGATATGTCAGAATCCTTGTCAGTTAAGCATTTCAAGCTGAAAAACCCTTAAAAAAACAAAAACGATTGTTGGTTTTTATAATACAGCACAAAACCCGTGGCGCTGCATTTTTTCACCACCATTTACAATATTTTAAAACACTTATTCTTCCGTTCTTTGTCCCTCAAATACATATATGAAACAATTATTATTAATAATATTAATATTAAACTTAACTTTTGCATTTGCACAAGAGGGAAAACTGGTTCGCACGGATTTATTTATAATTCCTACATCCAGATTTGAAGGAGCGAGTGGTTACAGTTTTAAAGTAGCCGTTGACAGCAAGGAAAATATCGCATTCAATGCCTGTTCACGTTCAACAGTCTTGGTTTTTAACAACTCGGGAGAGCAAGTTGATAGTATTTCTCTTCCATTTAAAAAGTGTGTCAGGAATATGGAGTTTGATGAGAATGATAACCTGCTCATTATGGAAAATGATGAAATGAATATTTATAAATATGATGTAAAATACCGTAAGCTTGAATCTCACCCATATTCAAAACCTGAGGACTGGTATAATCTGCTTAATCATTATTACCGGAACTTTGAATTGCCAACCATCCCTACATACTATAGCAATAATGATTTTCTGCAGGAATTTTATTCAACCCGTTTTACTTACTCCTACAATTTGTTTTTAAATTATAAGAATGGGTTTATTTATCAATGCCATTATAATTTTTTAAAGAAGATTGATAACCACAAATCTTATATGAGTCTCAAGAAAGGAAATTATTGGTTGTCGGATAATATATCGTTAAAAACAAAAATGCTTTTGGTAGATGACGAGCGTAAAACAGCGGTTTATTATGATCGTTTTTATAATCTTATTTATGAAAATTTTCAAACCGGGCTGGTAACTGTTAATGCTGCACTATTACCAAACAGTGAAGCAGCGCGGTTTGATTATACTGTGAGTAAAAATCAGGATAAAATTTTTGGTATCAGCGTCTTTAACAAAACAGCCATCCAGATTTCAAGCTGGGTGCTTCCTAAAGGGGATACCCCATAAAAAAATCCCGCTCTTGAATGAAGCGGGATTTTCTTAAAAGAATATTTTATAAAACTTATGCCTGAGCGGCATTCTCAAGTGGAAGTACATAAACATATGACTTCTCGTTTGATTTCTTTTTAAATACTACAGTACCGTCAGTTAATGCAAATAAGGTATGATCTTTACCTATACCGACATTATTGCCTGGATTGTGCTTGGTGCCACGCTGACGAACGATGATGTTACCTGCAATTACCTGCTGGCCTCCAAAAACTTTAATACCTAATCTTTTGCTATGCGATTCGCGACCGTTTTTAGAACTACCGACTCCTTTTTTATGTGCCATTTATTGGGAATGTTGAATTTTGAGTGTTGAATTATGAATTAAATAGAAATAGATTCAATTTGAATTTTGGTAAAATTCTGGCGATGACCATTCATTTTCTGGTAACCTTTTCTGCGTTTCTTTTTAAACACCAGCACTTTATCCCCA
>JANLUX010000300.1:0-9336 GCA_031363705.1 Bacteroidota bacterium | reverse complement strand
TATCAGCATACTAATTTTCAGCATTTAAAACCAGGAGAAAAAGTAAATCTTGAATTTGATATTATCGGCAAGTATGTGAAAGAATACCTTAGATTAAAGGATTTAGGGATTTAGGATTTGAGGGTTTTTAGTTGGTGATTTGCAAGAATCAATCCTGCCACCACAGCACCCAAAGCTGAAATTAAAAATGCAGTTGAACTATTGTAATGCGTCCACACAATTCCGGTCCATACACTTGCAATAAGAGCAAACAGACTGCTCATTCCGGTGAAGAAACCGATAGCAGTAGCACGTTCTTTATCAGCAATGGTGGATGAGATAATTGCTTTTATCACACTTTCAGTGCAGGCAGCATATAATGAATACATAAAAAACAGTATTAATAACATTGAAAATTGCGGAGCAACATTTTGTGCCAATAAATAATACATATTGCCATAGGTAATGCAAAACAAAACCAACCCAATCATCAACACTTTGTATTTACCAACTCTGTCAGCCAGTGAACCAATCGGAAATGATAACAATGCATAAAACAAATTATAAAAAATATAACATTGAATCATCTGAACATCGCTGAATCCTAATTTTTTTACCGCTAATAGCAGGAATACATCTGAACTGTTCATCAGCGTAAAAATAAAAAGTGCAATTACCAATTTACGATAAGATGACGGAGCTACTTTCCAGTATTTGAGAAAACTAAACAACCCAATTTTCTTAGATTTTTTGTCGCCCCTGTTGGAGTTTTCTCCAACAGTACCATTCGTCTGAATTGGAGTTGTTGGAGAAAACTCCAACAACGGCTGCGGTTCTTTCCTCCTCTCTTTTAACACAAGTGTCAGCAATGCCGCAGCAGCAGTAGGCACAACCGCAAAAACAAAAAGGCCTTTATAATCCTGCGGATAAAAATGCAGATACACAAGTGCAATCATTGGACCGATAGCCGCACCCACTGTATCAAATGCGCGGTGGAAACCAAAAACTTTTGCCATGTGTTTTTTATCCGTATCAGTAGCAAGCATTGCATCGCGTGAAGCAGTTCTTATTCCTTTGCCAATGCGATCAGCAACACGCGAAACAAAAACCGGTGCAATGGAATTTGCAAATGCAAGAATTAATCTTCCGAATGCAGACAGTCCATAACCTAATTGCACAAAAGGCAATCGTTTTCCACGTGTGTCAGATAATTGCCCGAAATACCCTTTTGAAATTCCTGCAGTAGCTTCAGCAACTCCTTCGAGAACGCCAATCCAAACAAACGAATAACCAATGGATGCAAGGTAAACAGGCATGATCGGAAAAAGAAGTTCGCTCGAAATATCATTGAGCAAACTCACGAACGAAAGCACAACAACGGTAGGTGTTAAATATGTGAAGCGAGTTGTCAAGGATTATAATTTAGTTTGGAAAAATACAAATTAAAAAAAGAAACCGTTCGTCCTTGTACACATTCCGTCATTGCGAGGTACGAAGCAATCTTATCCTATGAATACAAAAACATGATTGAAGTAGGTTCTTCGCTTCGAGAGATTGCTTCGTACCTCGCAATGACGATATTATTGCTTAGAAAAAATTCCATGAAACAAAACGCTTTCTTTATTTTTTATCGCAAGAAGATATGTACCGTTTGCAAACGATTTAACATTCAATGATAACTCTGCATTGTTATGAATAATTTTTTGTGTGATCAGTTTTCCTTGCATATCCATCACCAATAATTCTAATGGAAATAGAATGGGTTGTTCTGATTTTAAATTTAGAATTTCAGAAGTTGGGTTTGGAGAAAGAGTGAATGAGGATTGAATTAAATGATTTTCGTTTATGCTGACTAAAGAACAATTGTTTGTTGAGTCAGTGTATTTAATTATATTGTTTTCTCTAAAGCAATATAACAATCCATCATCTTCAAAATATGGAGGAAGCCAAAAGTTAAACCCTGAATTTGCACCCACACCTTCTATTAAAAAACCAATTGGAGGGGTAGAAAAAAAAGTGTCAACATCAAAAAAATATTTTTTTCTAAATATTGCTCCATCAAAAAAAGAATCAATTGCGGTTACAATTAAATTCACTTGTGCTAATGAAGATAGAAGAGTATCTCCAACAGTTAGATTGAAATCGAACAATACAACTTCGTTTGTACTTCCATTTGGCAAGTAGTAAATTCTTTTTAAGGAATCTTCTCTAAATGCTCCAATATAATAAGTGCCATAAGGGGTAATGCTTATTAAATAATGAGGATTCAAATTATACAAAAACTCGATGGATGTTTCTTTTAATTGGTGATAAATAATTCCATTAATCAGGGTATCACCAGCTATTGCTTGATTATATTCCAATTGAATCCATTCTAAATTGCCACCATTTATTCCGCTTCTTTGGCCTCTCCAAATAGCATTACTCGTTGGAAACGGAACATAATTCTGCGCAAATGAAATGGAGCAACAAACAGAAAACAAAATACAACAGGTTAAAGTTTTCATTATATGGATTTTAGTTAGTTTCAAAGGTAAAATAATTATGTGACTATCTTGCCGTCATTGCGAGGAACGAAGCAATCTCATGCTATGAAACAGATTGCTTCGTTCCTCGCAATGACGGCAATTTTATTTCACACTCTTATTCGCCAATTGCCCGCAAGCAGCATCAATATCTTTTCCACGGCTTCTGCGAAGTGTAACATTAATTCCTTTGTTCCACAAAATTTCTTTAAAGCGTTGCAGCTTATCATCGGATGTATTGGTAAATGAACCTCCGTCAATCGGGTTGTATTCAATCAGGTTTACTTTACTTGGAATCTTACTGCAAAAAAGTGCAAGTTCACGCGCATCTTCTTCACCGTCATTAAAATTATTAAATACAATGTATTCAAACGTAACTTCAGAATTGGTTTTATTGCAGAAATAATTCAATGCTTCTTCCAGCACTTCTAAATTATTATGTTCATTGATCGGCATTATCTGATCGCGTTTCTTATCGTTGGCAGCGTGTAAGGAAAGTGCGAGGTTAAATTTCACTTCATCGTCACCCAGCTTCTTAATCATCTTTGCAATACCGGCTGTTGAAACAGTAATGCGTTTATGTGCCATACCTAAACCTTGCTGCGAAGTAATGTGCTCAATAGATTTAATCACATTGTTGTAATTCAAAAGCGGTTCACCCATTCCCATGTAAACAATATTGGAAAGCGGAATGTTATAATTTGATTCTGCCTGTTCGCGCAGTATCGCAACCTGGTCATAGATTTCATCAAAAGTAAGGTTACGCATTCTCTCTAATCTTCCTGTTGCACAAAACTTACATGTAAGACTGCAACCAACCTGTGAAGAAACACAAGCGGTCATTCTTGTTTCTGTCGGAATTAAAACTCCTTCAATAATATGATCATCGTGTAAACGAAATGCATTTTTAATCGTTCTGTCATTACTGATCTGTGATTTATCAATGCGGATAGCGTTGATTGAAAAATTTTGTTGTAATAGTTCACGTGTTTCCAAACTCAGGTTAGTCATCTCTTCAAACGAACGTGCAGATTTTTTCCAAAGCCA
This sequence comes from Bacteroidota bacterium, assembly GCA_031363705.1. GTDB lineage: Bacteria > Bacteroidota > Bacteroidia > AKYH767-A > OLB10 > JANLUX01. Next base: position 5,785 of record JANLUX010000300.1, on the reverse strand, counting down.
TTCATCCACCTGTTTTGCCCGGAATGCTTTATCACCTTTCTCCACAAAAAAAACTTTCAATTCGTCCATGTTTAGGTGACGGATATTGGGCTTTTGCACTGTCAAATTACTCATTATGCAAAGATAGGGAGAAGGAAGTAGGCAGCGGCAGTGGCAGGAGGCAGTTCCGTTCGCTGCTACTGCCGCCTGCTTACTGCTGCTGCTTTCATTCTGCCGCTGCAATTAATATACTTTCGCGTTATGCGTAAAATACAGGCTGATTATATTTTTCCGATTTCATCTTCTCCTATTAAAAATGGAATTTTAATTTTTGAAAATGATGGGACAATTATTGATTTGATTGATCCCGCACACACACCATATTTGTTACAGGATATAGAAACATTTAATGGAGTTTTATGTCCCGGTTTTGTGAATGCACATTGCCATTTGGAATTATCTCACTTGCGTGGAAAGATTACTGAGAAAAAAGGAATGGCAAATTTCATCAGCGAAATTTTGCAACATCGTTTTAAACTAAATGATGATGAGCAGCAACAATATTTTGAAGATGCAGAAAATGAAATGTTACAAAATGGTATTGTGGCTGTTGGCGATATCTCCAATTTTCCCTCAACACTTTCAATAAAACAAAAAGGTAAATTGTATTATCACACTTTCGTGGAAGTGTTAGCACTTGATCCGGCTTTAGCCGAAGTGAAGTTGCAGGAAGGTAAAATTTTAGCAGAACAATTTAAAAATGTACCTAATGGAAATTCAAGTGTGGTTCCTCATGCACCATATACGGTTTCCACTGAGTTGCTTGATCTGATAAATTTATCAGCAGGTGATTCTCCATTGTGCATTCATTTGCAGGAGAGCGCTGCTGAAATAGAATTTTGCAGCAGTCATTCAGGTCCGTTTGCCGAATTGTTTACCAAACTGAATTTTAATTTTTCCTATTCACATCCCAACGGATTCAAACCGATTAAACATATTTTAAATCATCTGAATACGAAAAATAATGTAGCATTAGTCCATAACACTTACACCACAATCGAGGATATTAAATGGGCAAATAACATTCATAAAAATCTGTATTGGTGTTTATGTCCAAATGCAAATCTGTATATTGAAAATCGTTTGCCGGCTGTGATGGATTTTATTGAAGAAGAGTCAAAGATTATTATTGGAACAGATAGCCTTGCCTCCAATCATCAGCTTTCTGTTCTGGAAGAATTAAAAACAATTAGTAATGCATTTCCAACTGTTGAACTCAAGGACCTTCTAAAATGGTCAACATTAAATGGTGCTGAATTTTTACAGATAGAAAATATCTTTGGAAGTTTTGATAAAGGAAAAAAACCAGGAGTTGTTTTATTGGAGAATGTTGATTTGAAAAATTTGATGCTTAACAATAACAGTACTGAAAAAAAAATTTTATAAATTACCAATCATCCTTTTTATCCGAAACAGGATTTGTTTTCATTGCTTTATCCAAATCCTTTATTATTTCTTTGGCATTGTCATCAATCTGCTGAAGGTAAAAAGTATATTCAGGTTTGTAAGAGGCGTTTTCCACGTCCATCCATTTCTCAACAGGATAATAAGAAGTTTGCCTCCAGTTGAACTCTGTTAAATCATATTTATAACGACCTTCTTTGAATTGAAGATTGAGTGTGTACTGAACAGCACCACCTTCTGTTGAAAATCCTTTTTTATCAGGAGGATTCATTATTTTGAATCGCGCCTTAAAAACAATCTTTCCTTGTTCAATATCCTGCTCACGAATTACATCCGTTGGGTTTTTAAAATAAGTGCTTGCCCAGCTCAAAGCTCTTTTATATAAATCTTCTTTAGAAACACCTGTAACCTCTTTTACTTTGGTATAACTGATCAGCTTGGTTTTTCCATCCACCGGCATTTTTGGATCAGTAACTTTATTTTGAGCATTAGTAACAAGGCATGCTATCAAAAACAAAAAACAAAATATTTTATTCATGGTTTTAAGATGTTATAACTAAGTATTGACAGGAACTTTAATACGTGTACCTGCTTTTAAATATTTACCGTTAGTTATACGGTTTGCCTTTTTTAATATCGCCACATTTGTCTGATATCGCTGTGCAATATTCCATAGGGTATCGCCCGGTTGTACCGTATGATAAATCATCTTTCCGGGTGCAAGGGATTTACCTGCTGAATTAATTTTCGTTACGTCAACAGTATCATCCACAGCACCGCGTTTTTCTACAAGCTTTATATTGGGATTTGCTTTTTTGGTATCAGACAATACAGGCTGCATTGTTGAATCAGTACTTAAACTGTCAGGACAATCTTCCGCACAATCTTCGTTCGGATCAACTACTAACTTAACAGGAATTCTTTTTGTAACTGTCTTATAAACCAATAATTTTTGTCCCTTCAATACCCTTGTTGAGCGAAGTTTATTCCACTTTTTCAAATCTCCTATTGCTATATTATAGCGATCGGCAATCTTACTTAAGTTGTCTCCACTCCGTACAAGGTGATATGATTTAACTTTTGTTTTTATGGTTTTGTAGGTATAGGCATAAGACTCATCACTTTTGTCCATGTGTCTTGGCGCTACATTGGGCTGAATGATTGCCAAACCATTATTAACGCTATCCAAAAATAATTTTGAAGCATCAATATCAATTGCGCTTTCTCCCAGTCTTCCAAGGCGGATGGCATCATAATATTCATTCATCATGTTGGCAACAATTCCATTACGTACCCACGGGCTGCGAACCCCAAGTGCAATACTTACCAAACGATGTGCTCCCCGATGTGAAGTTGCAACTAAACAAAAGCGTGCAGCTTTTGTATAACCGGTTTTAATTCCATCCACTTCATTATTATAGTTAATCACTAATCCATTGTGATTATGAATAGAATAAGCACCTTTTCCGTTGCTTACTTTTGCATAATCAATGTTGGTGATCTCCATCAATCGCGGATGTTTTAATATTTCAAGAGATAATAAAAGCAAATCACGTGCAGAAGCGCAATTATCAACAGCGCCTCTACCTGCAGGCAACCCTGAAGGGTTATTGTAAAGTGTTTTAGTCATTCCCAAATCCCTTGCCCGCTGATTCATCCTTTGAACAAAAACATTTAAGTCACCTGAGCAATGTTTGGCAATCCACACTGTACTTTCGTTATTGGAAGCCACCATTGCCATTTTAAGAATTCCTTCCAGCGTAAATCTTTCTTCAGCAGTATATGTTTTATATTTTCTTCTTCTTATCTTTTTACGGAAAGTCCGGGATACAACCACTTCATCATTAAGACTTACACATCCGGCTTCCACATCTTCAATCGCAAGAAGTCCTACCATCATTTTGGTGAGAGAAGCAATAGGATATGCATAATCCATATCTTTTTGCCACACAATTTTTCCACGTTCAGCATCGTATAAAAGTCCGGCACGTAATTCATCAGCATCGCTTACTAAACCAGGAAGGGTATCGAATGCAAATACCAATGGTGCGGATGCATGGGTTAAAACTGTTGTATCCGGATCATTGCTTGCTTTGGATTTAACTGCTAAAAATAAAAATGCAGCTAACAGGATAAAACCTTTACTTGTTTGCTTTAATATTAAACCGAATGAAACCGTGTTCTGCATGCTGTTTCGCAAGTATAAGCCTTTTGCCTTGCGTGATTATTGTTTTGGAACTCCTATTTTAAACAATGATTTGTTAATACTTATTGTACGGCAATAATTTTATAAGGTTATATCTAATTTTTATGCCACTAATAAATTTAAGGCATTTAAGAGTCAAACGCAATAAAAGTTTGTCAAATATCCCGAAAACCTGGCTGGATGAGGCTTTTAGCACTTCCAAAAAACTACACTAGATTATTTATTGCTTATGCTGAGTAATAAAATTGGGTGTTATTAATGACTTTCTTTCCGACCACCTTAAGTATTGCGAATTGAATGAAACCAAATCAGTTCTGATAATTAGAGTCTGTTTAAATTTTATATAATGCTGCTGCATTTGTATGCAAAAATACCACTAACCCCTAAAGGGGAACATTTACTCGCAAATGTTCCCCTTAAGAGGTTAGGAGTAAACGAGCGAAATATATCTATTAAATAAAATTTAAACAGGCTCTTAAGGATTACATTTTTTTCAGGGCCAACTTTTTTTCATTTTTTTATAACGTTCTTTGTGCCTCTCCCCTTTCTTACTGCCTAATGATTTCCATTTTTCTAAAATTTTTTCCACCCGATTTTCAGGATTGGGATGAGTGCTCAAAAATTGTAATGGACCTAAAGTTTCGCCTTTTTCCTGCAGCTTTTCAAAAAACCTTGCTACACCACGCGGATCATAATCGGTATCATATAAATAAACAACAGATTGCATGTCCGCTTCTGATTCGTCATGACGACTGAAACTGAGATTAACAAGACTGCCTGCAATATCACTGATAGTGTTGCTGTTTCCAAAAATTAATTGCAGTAATAAACCAATACCATATTGCTTGGTCATCTGCTCTGTGCTGTGACGCAAATCTGCATGTGCAATTTCATGACCCAGCACACCTGCCAACTGGTCTTCGCTATCAAGATATTTTATCAATCCTGTATATACATAAATATATCCACCGGGAGTGCAAAAGGCATTTAACACAGAATCATTTTCAATAATGTGCACTTCCCACTTAAATTCTTCCGGATATAATAAGTGTGGTGACTGAGTGATGCTTTTCGTAATGGTACGGATTGATTCATAAACTTCAGGATACTGCTGTTCATCAAGCAAAGGAAAATTAGCCGGGTCATTTTGAATGTGGGCAGCATATTGCTTTCCAAATTTGACATCATCTTCAGCTGAAAAAACATTAAAATCTCCATCTTTACTCTTGCATGCACTCAATAGCAAAATCAAAAACAATCCTGCAAGTATTTTTAATCTCATAAATAAATTTGATAAATTTTACCTTCTTAAAACCGTTATTTTGATAATTATATGATAAAAATCAAAAATAGAAAAAGAGGATAACGGGAGTAAAATTATTTTTGTGCGAATAGCTTAATATTGTAAAGACTTAAAAAGATACTGAACATGTTAATGAAAGAACATATTGCCGGCTTCTCAAAACACATCAGCGAAGCAATGCAAATTGGTGAAGCTGCAAAATTTACTGCACCATCCAATGAAATCCGCAACATACTTGTGACTGGCTTAGGCGGCTCAGGAATAGGAGGAACTATTGTTGCACAATTATGTGAAAAGGAATTACGTGTTCCGTTTAGTGTAAGCAAGGATTATTTTATTCCTGCTTATATTGATAATCATTCACTGGTTATTGTTTCTTCTTACAGTGGCAACACAGAGGAAACATTGCACTCATTAGAAGCAGCACAAAAACAAAATGCAAAAATTGTTTGCGTTTGTTCCGGTGGCAAGGTGAGCGAAATTGCCAGGGCAAACAATCTTGATATTATTACCATCCCAGGTGGTATGCCTCCACGTTCAGCATTTGGTTTTTCTGCTACACAATTATTTTATGTGTTACGTGGTATGAAGCTCATCGGAAATGATTTTACAGCACAATTAAAAAATACTGTTGCACTGCTTGATGCAGAAGAAGAAAACACAAAAAAGAATTCGCGTGCTCTTGCAGAAAAACTGATTGGAAAAATACCGGCTATTTATACAGTTGCAAATTATGAAGGAGTGGCTGTCCGTTTTCGTCAGCAAGTAGATGAAAACAGCAAGATGCTTTGCTGGCATCATGTGTTTCCGGAGATGAATCATAATGAGTTGGT
>JANLUX010000413.1:0-17377 GCA_031363705.1 Bacteroidota bacterium | reverse complement strand
TCCTTACGGAAAAATTCCAAGCGATTGGTAAGCCACGCCTAACTTATTAATACCACTCACAAAAGCAGCTGTACGCAAGTCAGTGATCTTTGGATTTAGTTTTTTTATTTCACGGATTTCGTTGTAAGCGAATATCATTGTTTCCTCCAATCCTGATCGTACATAATCTATTTCATCTGCGCCATGTGTTAGTGCATTTTTTTCCGCCTGACCCAATGATTTACCTGTGATGCGTTCAATAGCATTTACCAGTTGCAATGTTGACATTTCCTGGAATCGTTTCTCCATCCGTCCGAAGCGAACATGTGAAAGATTCTTCAGCCATTCAAAATAAGAAACCGTAACACCGCCAGCATTCAGAAAAAGATCAGGTATAATCATCACTTTTTTTTGGTTGAGTATTTCTTCTGCTTCTTTAGTCACCGGTCCGTTAGCGCCTTCAGCAATTATTTTTGCTTTTATGCGTGGTGCGTTCTCTTTTGTAATCTGGTTTTCCAAGGCAGCAGGCACCAGTATATCACAGTCCACCTCCATCAGGCTCATGCCATCTTCAAAATTCTTAGCTCCCTTAAAATTCAGTATCGAACCAGTCTGTTTGCGATGCGCAAAAACCTCGTCCACATTCAATCCGTTTTCATTAAAAATACCACCTTCACGTTCTATTAATCCGGTTACTATTCCTCCTCCTTCCATAAAAAATTTAGCAGCATAAAAACCCACGTTTCCTAAACCCTGCACAACAATTCTTTTTCCTTCAATGCCTGGTGTAAGTCCCAGTTCTTTTAAATCTTCGGGATGAGTCATTGCTTCACGCACACCAAAATAAACACCTTGACCTGTAGCTTCCGTTCTGCCTGCCACTCCACCTTGTCCAAGCGGTTTACCTGTTACACAGCCCAATGCATTCAAATCATCATATTTGAAGGTTGCATACGTATCTGCAATCCATGCCATCTCACGAGGACCACTGCCATAATCCGGTGCAGGCACATCCACTGATGGTCCTATCATATTTTTCTTAATCAGTTCTGTAGTATATCGCCTTGTCATGCGTTCCAGCTGCGGTACAGTAAACTGCGAAGGGTTAATCTTTATTCCGCCTTTTGCACCACCGAAGGGAATATCAACCACAGCACATTTAAAAGTCATCAGTGTAGCAAGTGCTTTCACTTCATCCTCGTCAACAAATTCACTGTAGCGAATACCCCCCTTGGTTGGCGTTTTATGCTGGCTGTGCTGTACACGTATTCCTTCTATCACCTGTATTTTATTATCCACCTCAATCGGGAAATAAAATTTATACACGCTGTTGCAAACTTTTATCTGTTTTAAAAGTCCTGGTTCAAAATTGGTGAATGAAGCAGCTTTGTCGAAATAAGAAAGTACATCGTTATAAAACGAAGTTCCGTTGTTGGGTTGTGTAGCCATTTTAATTTGTGATTTTAGTTTTATGATTCAATTTAGATTATTGAGGTTGTAAAAATAGAAGTAAATTAATAGCACCATCCGGTTAACATTATTTGCTCACGGTATATTTTTTTTAACAACCTTTTAACTATCAATTTCACAACCCTTTCATAAAAATTCAGTTATACTTGCACCTCCAAATTTTATCCTGAAAAACCATGATGGACATACGCGAAATCAACGAAAAAATTCAACTGGAAAGCGCTTTTATTGAGCTGCTTAACATTGAATTAGGCAAAGCAATTATCGGTCAGAAATACATGCTCGACCGTTTACTTATCGGCTTACTTAGCAACGGACATATATTGCTGGAAGGAGTACCCGGGCTTGCAAAAACACTGGCAATAAAATCACTTGCCTCTGCAATCAATGCACGCTTCAGCCGACTGCAATTCACACCTGATTTGTTACCTGCCGATTTAATTGGTACAGTGATTTACAACCAGCGTGATGAAAAATTTACTGTTCGCAAAGGACCCATCTTCGCTAATTTTATTCTGGCTGATGAGATCAACCGTGCTCCTGCAAAAGTGCAGAGTGCTTTGCTTGAAGCCATGCAGGAAAGACAAATTACCATTGGTGATGAAACCTTTAAGCTGGTAGAACCATTCCTGGTTTTAGCAACCCAAAATCCGATTGAGCAGGAAGGAACATATCCATTGCCTGAGGCGCAGCTGGATCGTTTCATGTTGAAGGTAGTGATTGGTTATCCAAGCAAGGAAGAAGAAAGATTAATCATCCGCCAGAATCTTGCAAGCGAGCAGAAAACGATTAATCATATTTTAAATCCTGATTCCATTTTAAAAGCACGCAATGCCGTTCGCGAAGTTTACATGGATGAAAAAATTGAGAAATATATTTTAGATATTGTTTTTGCAACACGCTTTCCAAAAGATGCAAATCTTAAAAAGTTAGAACAACTCATCAGTTATGGCGGATCACCGCGTGCAAGTATCAATCTTGCACTTGCATCAAAAGCGTATGCATTTATTAAAAGAAGAGGTTATGTAATTCCTGAAGATGTGCGTGCAATCAGCCATGATGTAATGCGTCATCGTATCGGTTTAACTTACGAAGCCGAAGCTGAAAACGTAACACAGGATGAGGTGATAAATGAAGTATTAAACGTTGTTGAAGTACCTTAATTGGTTTACAGTTTACAGTTTACGGTTTACAGTTGGCTGACGCAAAACAATTCATCAGAGCAAACAAAACCGTAAACTGTAAACCGTCAACTGTAAACTGTATAAATGGAGACCACAGAGCTATTAAAGAAAGTCCGCAAGATTGAGATCAAGACCCGTGGATTGTCAGCACAGATATTTTCAGGTGAATATCACAGTGCGTTCAAAGGACGTGGTATGGCTTTCAGTGAAGTGCGTGAATACATGCATGGTGATGATATCCGCAGCATCGACTGGAACGTAACTGCACGTTTTAATCATCCTTACGTCAAAATTTTTGAAGAAGAGCGTGAGCTTACCGTAATGTTATTAGTTGACGTAAGTGGAAGTGGTGCTTTTGGAACACGCAAACAATTCAAGCGTGATCTGATTACAGAGCTATGTGCAGTGCTTGCTTTTTCAGCAATTGAAAACAACGATAAAACAGGAGTGATTTTTTTCAGTGATAAAATTGAAAAGTTTATTCCTCCTAAAAAAGGTAAGTCACATATACTTCGCATTATTCGCGAGTTGATTAACCTGGAACCTGAATCAAAAGGGACTGACATTGGTGGTGCGATCCGTTACTTCAATAACATGATTAAAAAACGGAGCATTGCATTTTTGATTTCTGATTTCCTGGGCAGAGGTTATGCAGATGCATTGAAGATTGCATCTAAAAAACATGACATGGCAGCCATCCGTATTTACGATGAACGTGAAGCAGAAATGCCTGATATGGGCCTCGTACGTTTTACGGATGCGGAAACCGGTGATGTAAGTGTAATGGACACCTCTAACTTAAATGCAAGACGTGATTACAATTTATGGTGGAAACAAAACGATCGCCAGACAATTGATTTACTCAATCGTAGCGGAGTGGATTTTACAACCATGCGTACTGATCAAAACTATGTGCCTTTATTGATCAACTTATTTAAGAAACGTGAAAGAAGATTTTAACGCAAGGAGTATGTCATTCAGGAGGAAACTATTTAAGAGTACAGAGCAGCGCCTTTTGTCATTCAGGAGGAAACTATTTAAGAATACGCAGGAACGTTTGATAAAAGATAATAAGCCTTTTGTGTTTCAAACCCTCCTTTTCCGGAAACCCATAAATAGTTTCCTCCTGAATGACCTCCGGTTCGCCTTGATCATTGTTTTATCATTAATATTCTCATTTCAATCAAATGCTCAATCAATCGCCACAGCAAAGGTTGATTCCAATAAAATTTTTGTCGGCCAGGCTGTTCATCTTGAAGTTGGGTTAAAGCAAAACCGTACGCTTAATATTCCATGGTTTGAATTGCCCGATTCAATCGGAAAATTAGAAATTATTGAAAAAGGAAAAATTGATACTGTTAAAAATTCGGATGCAACTATTCTTCAGCGTAAGCAAATGCTTACCGTTTCCGCTTATGACTCAGGTTATTTTGTAATCCCACCATTTGCGTTTTATAATAATGGCGATACCACCCAAAAAGTTGCAGAAACAAATCCGCTTTTGATTTCTGTATTCACTGTTCCTGTTGATACAACAAAACCTATTAAGGATATCCGCGGAGTTGTGGAAGTTCCGCTCACCTGGCGCGATTACCTTCCATGGATTTTAGGAGTGCTGGGAATTTTGTTAGCTGCAATTATTGGATATTATTTCTACCAGAAAAGAAAGAATCGCCCCATTAAAGTTTTTGAAAAGAAAATTCCAACACGACCTGCACATGAAATTGCTTTGGAAGAGTTGCAAAAGTTAGATGCAGAAAAAATATGGCAGCAGGGAAATTTTAAATCCTATCACTCACGATTAACTGATATCATCCGCCAGTTCATTGATCATCGCTGGAGTGTGAATGCAATGGAGCTTACCACCGATGAAATATTACAGCACTCATTTGCTTTGCAATTAAGCAATTCATCGAAAGAGCAATTAGCAATAATGCTTCGGCTGGCGGATATGGCAAAGTTTGCGAAAGCACAACCGCTTGCAAATGAGAACGAACAAAGCATGAGGACGGCTTATGAGTTTGTTAATGCAAATGCACAAACTGCGTTAGCAAAAACAGAGGCTGTAAAAGAGGAGGTAAAGAATGCTTAGTTATTTTAATGATGTAACCTTTAAGCATCCTCAATTCTTCTGGCTCTATATCCTGGTGCCATTAATGATTTTTTATTACTGGAAATTCAAACGTCATCATCGTCCCCGCATTCTTATCAGCAGCACAGAAGCATTTAGGAATTATCGTCCCACATTACGTCAGCGGTTATTAAACTTTCCAATTGTACTTCGCATTCTTGCTGTAAGTTTGATGATAGTTGCTTTAGCACGTCCACAATCCAGTTCACGCGGTTCCAATGTTACCACTGAAGGAATTTCAATTGTGATTGCTTTGGATATTTCCACCAGTATGCTGGCTGAAGATTTTAAGCCAAACAGAATTGAAGCAGCTAAACAGGTTGCATTGGATTTTATTGAAGGTCGCTCCACTGATTTAATTGGCTTAGTGATTTTCAGCGGAGAAAGTTTTACGCAGTGTCCCATAACTTCTGATCATTCTGTTTTGAAAAACCTGATGCAGGATATTAAACCAGGTATGTTGCAGGATGGAACGGCAATTGGTGATGGACTTGCAACTGCGGTAGCCCGTGTGAAGGATAGTAAAACTAAAAGCAAGGCAGTAATTCTGATAACAGATGGTGTGAGTAACATGGGCAGTGTTCCTCCATTAACTGCAGGTGAAATCGCAAAAACATTTGGCATCAGGGTGTATGCTGTAGGTGTTGGAACTAAAGGAATGGCGCCATATCCTGTCCAGACTCCGTTTGGGACACAATATCAAAACATGGAAGTTCAGATTGATGAAGAACTGATGACACAAATTGCTAATTCAACAGATGGAAAATATTTCAGGGCAACAAATAATAAAAAATTACAAACCATCTTCCGGGAAATTGACAAGCTGGAGAAAACAAAAATTGAAGTAACAGAATATAAACGTTATACCGAAGAATATCTGCCTTGGCTATTAGCAGCATGTGTGCTGATAGCATTGGAATTATTTCTGCGTTATACATGGCTGAGGAATCTTCCTTAAATGCATACTAATTAACTAATGATTTACGAATTCAACGAATAAAATTTAATATGAGTAACCTCTTTAAAATAAGAATATTCCCACGCATACAATTCGTAACATTCGTTTCGTCCCGATCATCGGGATTAATTAGTATGCAACCCAAAACTGTAAAATGAAATGTTCAGATTAGCATATCCAGAATTTATTTACCTGTTGGCACTGCTGCCGGTGTTTATTATCTGCTATTGGATAATGAAACAATGGAAGAAAAATGCACTCAGGCGTTTTGGGGAAATGCCCATGATCCGGAAATTATTTCCTGATGTTTCCATTTCACGACCGGGAATTAAATTCAGTTTGCTGATGCTCGCCTTTGCATTTCTGGTGGCTGCTGTTTGCGGGCCATTAATCGGATCCAAACTGGAAGAAGTAAAACGCAAAGGAGCTGACATTGTGATTGCGCTTGATGTTTCGAACAGTATGAAGGCGGAAGATATTCGTCCTAACCGTTTGGAAAGAAGCAAGCAGGCAATTTCAAGATTGATTGATAAATTACAAGGTGACAGAATTGGGTTAGTAGTGTTTGCAGGAGACGCTTATATGCAACTGCCCATCACAACTGATTATGGTGCTGCTAAATTATTTCTCTCCACAGTGGAACCCGATATTCTACCTCGACAAGGCACAGCAATCGGGTCTGCTATAGAAATGGCAGCGTCTGCTTTCTCGGATAGTACTAAAAAACACAGTGCTATAATCGTTATTACGGATGGAGAAAACCACGAAGATGACGCTGTGGAATCAGCAAAGAAAGCTGCTGAACAGGGAATGAAAATTTACACCATCGGAATGGGCTCACCCGAAGGAGCACCTATACCGGTTTATAACAATGGTACACGTGTAGGTTTCCGACAGGATAATAATGGGCAGACGGTGTTAACCAAATTAGATGCAACTGCATTACAGGAAATTGCAGAGGCAGGAAAAGGAAAATTTGTTCGCGCTTCCAACAGTGATGATGGACTCGATATAATTTTAAAGGAGATAAATGCGTTGGATAAAAAGGAATTTCAGGCGAAAATGTTTACAGATTATGAAAATCAGTTTCAGTATTTCCTGTGTGCAGCGCTGTTTTTATTTCTACTTGAGTTTTTATTGGGTGAAAAGAAAAGCAAATGGTTTACACGTTTAAATTTGTTTGGAGTGAAGAAATCAAATTAAGAATTAAGAATGACAAACTCATGCTTGTCATTCTGAAAGAAACTTGTCATATAGAAACAAAAACGTTAGTTAATATTTAAAGTCGCTTTAACACATGTCAGACAGAAGTTTTAAAATATTGATGATGAAAAAAAGCTGGCTTATGCTAATGCTACCGCTTATTTCTTTCAATGCATTTGCACAAAACGAAAGATCACTTATTCGCGAAGGCAATAAGCAATACAAACAAAAAAAATATTCTGATGCTGAGTTGAATTACCGTAAGGGAATGGAAAAGAATGACCATTCGTATGAAGCAAATTACAATTTAGGAAGTGCATTGTATCGCCAGGATAAATTAGAGGAAGCTGCTAAATATTATTCAGGTAGCACTGTGTTGAATAAAGATAAAGAAGCACAGCAGAATGCTTATTATAATCTGGGAAACTCTTTATTAAAGGCTGATAAATATCAGGAAAGTGTGGAAGCCTATAAAAATGCTTTGAAGCTGAATCCTAAAGATGAACAATCGCGTTACAATTTATCTTATGCATTATCAAAATTAAGACAGCAACAACAGCAGCAAAAAGACGATAAGAACAAGGACAACAAGGATAAGAACAAACAGCAGCAACAAAAAGATCAGCAACAAAAAGAAAATAAAGACCAGCAACAAAAACAACAGGCTGACAATAAACAACAGCAGCAACAACAACAAAAACCAAAAATCTCAAAAGAAGATGCTGAACGAATGTTGCAGGCATTGAAGAATGATGAAAAAAATCTTCAGAAGAAATTAGCAAAGAAGTTTGATGCTTCGACAGGAAATCCGGAGAAGGATTGGTGAGTGGTTAATCGGTTGAGTGGTTAATTAAGTTTTTATATTTTGTTGTTCTTTTAATAAAGGGTTTTCCAATAACTCATTTACAATTTCATTTACCGAAAGCTTTTCTGCCTTAATAATAATTTTTGATTGCCGATAATAAAAATCCCGTTCTGGTAATTTGTTCATGATAAATTCCATCAATGCAATATCATCCAGCTTTGATAAAAGCGGACGTAATTTTTTTTCAGGTAATAAACGGTGAAACAAAACTCCGCGGTGCAGTTTTAGATAAATTGTGATTCCGTTTGCATTCATCCATTGCATGTTATCTTTAAAGCAAGGTGAACCACCTCCTGTTGCAACTACACAGTTATCTTTATTGATAAACGAGTGAATCACTTCCTGTTCTTTCATGCGGAAATAAATTTCTCCGCCTTCATCAAATAAATCGGGAATGGATTTTCCGGTGAGTAATTCAACAGCAGTATCAGTATCAGTAAACTTAAATTTTAATTGCTTCGCTAACTCTTTGCCAAGCGTTGTTTTACCTGCACCCATAAAACCAGTTAAAAAAATCAGCATAGGATTATGATGGATTGTTTTGAATTGGAGACGCAGATTTACAGATGGGAACAGATGCCATGGGAATTATTTAAGATTAAAATGGAATTTCGGAACACAGAATTTCGGAATATTTTCATCAGAAGATCAATCACAAATAATCTCCATAAATATCTTTTTAAAAAATAATCTGTTCTCATCTGTAAATCTGCGTCAGAAAAATATCTGACTTACTTTCTATAAACCTTAATCTTATATTCTGCATCCGTAATTCCTTTTGATATATCAGTGAGTTTTCCTTTTATCAAACGTTTGCGTAAGGGGCTTAACTTATCAGTAAACAATACTCCGTCAATATGATCATACTCATGCTGAATAACTCTCGATATCATACCGGAAAATTCTTCAACATGCTCAACAAAATTTTCATTCATGTAACGAAGCGTTATAGATTCTTTACGCTCCACATCTTCACGAATGCCGGGAATGCTTAAGCAACCTTCGTTGAATTTCCATTTCTCACCTTCTTCTTCCACAACATGTGCATTGATAAAAACTTTTTTAAATCCTTCGGCATCGGGATCATCTTCAGCAAATGGCGTGGTATCAATTACAAAAAGACGGATTGACATACCAATCTGTGGCGCTGCAATTCCGACTCCCTGGCAGTAATACATGGTTTCAAACATGCTCTCAATTAATTCGGACAATTTTGGATGATCACTTTTAATATCAACCGCTTTTTTCCGTAATACAGGATCACCGTAAACTACAATCGGGTAAATCATAAAATATTTCTGTGTTGTTGCTGCTCCAGATACGATTGCAGCAATAATGTTGCGCTAACTTTATCTAATACACTTTTATCTCTTCTGGTTTTGCGACTCTGTCCGCTTTCAACCAAACTCCGTTGTGCTATCATGGATGTAAACCGCTCATCAATTAAATGAACCGGAATATCCGGGAATTTTTTTTTCAATGCTTTTGCAAATGTGTGAACAAGATTTGTTGTATCAGATATTGTATCCTTCAAAGTTTTCGGATCACCCAAAACAAAACATTTGATCTCTTCTTTCCTGATATAATTTTCCAGGTACAACATCACCTCATGTGAAGGAACAGTATCCAATGCAGTAGCAATAATGCTTAGCGGATCGGTAACAGCAAGCCCGACACGTTTAGTTCCATAATCAATTGCAATAATGCGTGGCATAGGGCAAAATTAGTTTAAACTTCAAACGCTCTCTATACATTTGCCGCTTATTCTGAACTTATGATACAGCAAATTATTGAACGAGCCTGGGAGGATCGCACTCAACTTCAAAATAATGAAACCCAACAAGCCATCAAAGAAGTTATTGAACAATTAGATAAAGGAATCATTAGAGTAGCTGAACCAAACAGCGATGGATGGAAAGTAAATGAGTGGATTAAAAAGGCAGTGCTGCTTTATTTCCCGATTATGAAAATGCAGACAATGGAAGTATTCCCATTTGAGTTTCATGATAAGATTCCCTTGAAAAAAAATTATGCTGAATTAGGAGTGCGTGTAGTTCCGCATGGTATTGCACGTTATGGCTCTTATCTTGCAAAGGGAGTTATCCTGATGCCTTCCTATGTTAACATTGGAGCTTATGTGGATAGTAATACCATGGTGGATACATGGGCAACTGTGGGCTCATGTGCGCAAATCGGAAAAAATGTTCATCTGAGTGGCGGTGTAGGCATTGGTGGTGTATTAGAACCCGTTCAGGCAGCACCTGTTATTGTAGAAGATAATTGTTTCATTGGCTCGCGTTGCATTATTGTAGAAGGTGTGCATGTGGAAAAAGAAGCTGTGCTTGGCGCAAATGTGGTGCTTACAAAATCAACACGTATTATTGACGTAAGTGAAAAAGAGCCTAAGGAATATAAAGGAATCGTACCTGCGCGCTCAGTGGTTATACCCGGTAGCTATCCTAAAAAATTTCCTTCCGGTGAGTATCAGGTACCATGTGCATTAATTATTGGCAAACGAAAAGAAAGTACAGATAGTAAAACTTCGCTTAATGATGTACTGCGTGAATTTCAGATTGCAACCTGATTTGTTTCTAAAGCTAAGGGAACAATCAAAGTAATAACGGTTCCTTCCTCCTTTGTACTTTCAATTTTAAATTCGCCCCGGCACATCATTGCACGTTCCTGCATGCCTACAATACCTAAAGTTTTTTTTGCTCTTGCGGATGACAATTCAAAGCCTTCACCATTATCCTGAATTTTAAGCACCATCTTATCATTAATTTTATTCACTTTGGTAATCACATGCGTTGCTTTGGAATGACGAGCAGCGTTAGTTAATGATTCCTGGTAAATCCGGAAGATACAGATAGCAACCTCTTTATTTAAATCCAGTTCTGTGAAGGAAGATTCGAAGGTGCATTTGATACCGGTCCTCTTCTCAAATTCATGACATTGCCATTCCAGCGCTGCGATTAATCCGATGTCATCAAGGATAACGGGCCTCAGATCTGCAGAAATCCGTCTTACTGTTTTCAGCGTATCATCTGCAAGTGATAGCATGTCAGCTAACTTTTCATTCACCATCGGATTATCAGCCAGTTTTTTGTTCAGCCATGCTGCATCCATTTTTAAAGCGGTAAGCTGTTGTCCTAATTCGTCATGGATTTCTCTCGAAATATTTGTACGTTCTTCTTCACGCACTTTTTGAAGATAGGAAGCAAGGTTCCTTAACTCTTCGTGTGATTGTTTTAGTTTTTCCTCTGCCAATAGTTTTTCAGTAACGTCATTTGCAAGCACTAATCTTACTGCCCTTCCTTCATAAAAAATATCCTGTGCTATAATTTCCACATTAATTATATCCCCATTCTTTTTTTTATGCTGCCATACTCCCGCATAAAAAATATCATCATACTTTACTTGCTTGTTATATTTAATATACCGCTCAACTTCCTGTAAGGGGCGAATATCTTTTCCATTCATGGATAAAAATTCTTCTTTCGAGTAGCCGTAGTGTTTAACTGCTGCTTCATTTACATCAATAAATATTAAATCGGGAATGGAGGTCATCCACATCGGTATCGGGTTGTTATTAAACAGCAATTTATATTTATGCTCCGATTGTCTTAATTCTATTTCTGCCTGTTTTCTGTTGGTGATTTCTCTCACGAACCCGATAAATCTCCCGTCAGGCAACATTTTTCCATTGGTTTCTACATCAATGGGCGATCCATCCTTGCGTTTTAACTTACGTTCACTTATGAAAGATTTACCCGACTTTAATTCTTCATAACGCCTGGGCAATTGCATGACATCATTCTCTTTATATAAAATATCCCTGCTATTTATAGATAATAATTCTTCTTTTGTATAACCCAGGAGCTTGCAGGCACTAGGGTTCACATCTGTATAATTTCCGTTTTGATCAGAAATAAAAATTGCATCTGAAGCCTGCTCCACCAGCATCCTGTATTTCTCTTCACTTGCTATTAATTCTTCTCTGTTTTTTCTTTCTTCAGTAACATCTCTGAAAAAAATTGAAACTCCTTCCGGTGATGGATAAATATGATTGTGAATCCATCTTTGAAACAAGGGAGAAAAATTTTCAACTTCTGAGGGTTTACCGGTACTTATCGCCTTCAGTGTTTCGTGATAAATGGGGATATTAATGATATTGGGGAACACTTCCGTTGCACTTTTTCCAATTATATCCCCGGGGCTCTTTTGAAAGAATTTACTTGCGTTTTTATTTACATAAATAAATACAAGATTATTATCAAGCAGTATAAATCCTTCACTTATGCGATCAAAAATATTGTCAATTTCTTTTGTTTTTGCTTTTACCTGTTGGGTGAGTTCAGCATTAAATTTCCGTAAATTCTCTTCTAATTTTTTCTGTGAAGTGATATCTATGTTAACACCAACAATTCCCATTGGCTTTCCATTGCTGTCTTTAACAACACTTATAAACGATGAAACATGTATCTGACTTCCATCCTTGCGTTTATGAATTACTTCAGACTGCTTAAAGTTTTTTTCTTCAGAATTATTTATAAAATGGTTAAACTGATCATCAGACAAATTGGAACCTAACAATTCGACCATATTTTTGCCAATGGCTTCCTCTTTAGTATATCCATACATTTTCTCTGCTCCTTCATTCCATGATTTAATAATGCGGTTTTTATCTGTAGAAATTATTGCATCACTGGTTTGTTCAATCAGACTTGCCAGATATGCAATCTGATCATTGGCCTTTTGCCTTGTTACCCAATCGTTTTTGATCATTGCAATACTCACCAGCAGAAAAATAAAAACGACTGATGCCATCAATACAAATAATATCAGGGTTCTGTGTGAGCGTTCAGCTTTCTCTGCATTTTCACGATTTAATACCTTGCGCTCACGCTCCTCAATTTTATTCACAACTGATCTTATCTGATCCATCAATACAATGCCCTCATCATTATTCACGAACTCAATAGCGGTTGAAGCACCTTTTTCTTTTCTGATTTCAATAGCATTTTTTCCATAATTAATCAGGTTATTAACTAATCGGCTTAAATGATTTGCATCGGTTTTACGGGTGGAATCAATTTGTGATACTATTAATAAATTACTAAGGTGAGTATCCGCTGTCTTAATTGCATTTTTAAATAAGTCGAGAGCATGCGCTTTACCGGTTAAAATAAAATTACTGTATCCGGTTTCCATATCGAGGGTTGAGATAAATACATTTTCAACAGGCTTTAGTATTTGCAATGCTGTATTTACTTCCTTACTGTCAGCAGTTGTAAGCTTCATATTGGTGTAAGTGATCCATGAAAAAACTCCGATAACAATCAGAGCCATAATAAAGCCTGAAAAGATTTTGTTTTCTGTAGTATAAAATTTCACTAATCAAAATTAATTAATCTTTCAACTTTTAGCGCTTCAAACTTTTCTTATTTTTGCCGCGGGTAAGCCTCATGCGACCAGCTCCTGTGAACCTCCCCAGGTCTGGAAGGAAGCAAGGATAAACGGTAGAGCGGTGCGATATGAGTAGCTTGCCCACTTTTTTATTTTAGATTTTTGGATTAGAAGATTTATGAATGTAAATCCGAAAATCTTAAATCCGAAAATCTTAAATTCATAATAATGAAATTCTTTATTGATACTGCCAATCTTAAGCAAATAATTGAAGCTAATGATCTTGGTGTGCTCGATGGTGTCACCACTAATCCTTCTCTGATGGCAAAAGAGGGAATAAAAGGTAAAGACGCTGTAACAAAACATTACATTGACATTTGCAATATTGTTAAAGGAGGAGATGTAAGTGCCGAGGTGCTTGCTACTACATTTGATGAAATTGTGAGTGAAGGTGAAGCATTGGCTGCATTGCATCCGCAGATTGTGGTGAAGGTTCCGATGATAAAAGATGGTGTAAAAGCGCTTAAATATTTTTCACAGAAAGGAATAAAAACCAATTGCACACTGGTTTTTTCTGCAGGTCAGGCTTTGCTTGCTGCAAAAGCAGGAGCAACTTATGTATCTCCATTTATTGGTAGATTAGATGATGTATCTACCAATGGTGTGCAGTTGATTGAACAAATCGTTCATATCTACCGCACTTATGACTATAAAACACAAGTACTTGCTGCATCCATACGTCATCCTATGCACATCATTCAATGTGCCGAAGCAGGTGCTGATGTTGCCACTTGTCCATTGAGTGCAATACTTGATCTTTTAAAACATCAGTTGACAGATATTGGATTAGCAAAATTTTTATCTGATGCAGGCGCAGTAACAAAATAATAATTAAAACTTATTAAATTTGAAACGCTAAAATAATTACAAACTTAAACCAGTAAACTATGAAAAAAAAATTTACAATTTATCTGCTAATTGCTTGCCTTTCGGCAATCAGCATTGAGAGTTTTGCAACTCTACACATTATCAGTGTTGGCAACGGTCAGTTCAACCCCGGTTCGGTTAACGCTGTAACAGGTGATACCATCCGGTGGGTTTGGTTAAATGGATCTCATACTACTACATGCGATGGTTCAAATCCTACAGTGCTTCCTGCAGGTGCAACTCCATGGGATTCTCCTATTTCATCTGCCAATCCGATGTTTGATTATGTACTCATCGCAGCAGGAAGTTACACTTATATATGCACACCACATGGATTTACAGGAATGCTTAATGTTTCTCAGGGCACAGGAATAATTTCTTTAACTCCCCATGTTAATCACCTGGATATTGCTACAACAAGTTTAAATGCAGCCATAGCCTTTTATATTCCCGTTGATGGAAAAGTTAATCTTAGCATTTATGACCTGACAGGTAAAAAAGTACAGACAATAGTGGATGCTGAATTAATCAAAGGAGAATACACAAAAATCTGGGAAACAGTATCTGCACATGAAGGCACTTACCTCTGCAGATTGGAAAGTAAAGAATTTACTTCCACGAGAAAATTTATTGTGAGCAAATAATTCCCATAGCTCTATTCCTTATAAGGCTGTCTTAACGGACAGCCTTTTTTATTTGTAATCAATAGAGTTATTATATCACAGCACTAAAATAAATTTTAGACTCATCTAAAATTTATTTTATATTTGTCTTGAATTTATTGCATGGCAACACACACAGAAGAGAATTACCTGAAAGCAATTTATCATCTATCAGGTGAAAACAATGGCTTGGTTTACACCAATGATATTGCTGGTTCACTCAGCACCACTGCAGCTTCTGTAACTGATATGCTTCGCAAGCTGGCTGATAAAAGCCTTTTAAAGTATGAGCGTTATAAGGGAGTAAGGGTAACAAGGAAAGGAGAAAAATTAGCACTGAACATTATCCGAAAGCACCGTTTGTGGGAAGTTTTTTTAACCGAATATTTAAAATTCCGTTGGGATGAAGTGCATACAATGGCTGAGGAATTAGAGCATGTTAGCTCTGATGAATTGATTGATCGGCTTGACACATTATTAAAATATCCAAAGTTTGATCCGCATGGCGATCCCATTCCGGATGTGAATGGAAATATTGCGGGTAAAAATTTTGTAGCTCTTTCCTTGCTTATTACCAACAGCACGGGTGTTGTTGCCGGAGTTGCAGAACATGCTCCTGAATTTCTTCAATACCTGGAAAAATCAGGTTTTAAAATCGGGGTCCGGTTTAAGGTTTTAGAAGTCCATGCTTTTGATCACAGCATGGAAATAAGTATTGGTAAAAAGCAAATTCACATCAGTCACGATATTGCTAAAAATATTTTAACGCGACAGCTGCATGACAAAAACTAATTCAACTACTGCCAGCCTTTCCGAAGTAAATGCCTCCGTTGATGTAAATCGCAATAAAGGCATTGGAAGAAAGTTACTGGCATTTATGGGACCTGCATATTTAGTAAGCGTTGGTTACATGGATCCCGGCAATTGGGCAACTGACATTGCCGGTGGAAGCCAGTTTGGTTATAAACTCATCTGGGTTTTATTAATGTCTAACCTGATCGCTTTATTGCTGCAAAGCTTAAGTGCACGTTTAGGCATTGTTCGTGGTCGCGATCTTGCACAGGCATCACGCGAACTTTATCCCCGGCCTGTTAATTTATTTTTATATGTGCTTGCAGAAATTGCAATTGCTGCATGTGATTTAGCCGAAGTACTCGGTATGGCAATCGGCTTAAAACTCTTATTTGGTTTACCACTCACTTATGGTGTTGTGATAAGTGTGCTTGACACCTTTCTTCTCCTCTTCCTTTTGAATTATGGTATCCGCAAAATGGAAGCCTTCATCATCACTTTAGTATTTATTATTGGGATGACTTTTGTTGCGCAAATGTTTTTTGCACAACCGGTATTAAGTGATGTGATGACAGGCTTCATTCCATCTCTGCCAAACAATGCTGCATTATACATTGCTATTGGTATTATCGGTGCAACTGTGATGCCGCATAACTTATACCTTCATTCATCATTAGTACAAACCCGAAAGTTTGATCGCACGACACCTGAAATTCGAAAAGCAATCAGATACAATATTTTCGACAGCGCCATTGCACTAAACGCTGCTTTCTTTGTAAATGCTGCAATACTAATACTGGCTGCCGCTGCTTTTTATTCACACGGATTTTATGAGGTTGCTGATATTATGGATGCACACCGTTTGCTCGAACCATTGCTGGGAACGAAGTGGGCACCTATATTATTTGCGATTGCATTAATTTGTGCAGGACAAAGTTCTACCATCACCGGAACATTAGCCGGACAAATTGTGATGGAAGGATACCTCAATTTGCGCATACAACCCTGGCTACGGAGAATCATTACACGTTCCATTGCTATCATTCCTGCATTTATCGTTATTCAATATTATGGTGAGGCAGCAAGTGGATCAATGCTTATTCTCAGCCAGGTTATCCTGAGTTTGCAATTAGGATTTGCAGTGATACCGCTCATTCATTTTGTGAGTGATAAAATTAAGATGCAGGAATTTGTGATACCTGTATATGTAAAAATCCTCGCCTGGTTAAGTGCATCAATCATTGTGAGCTTAAACGTAAAGCTGGTGTACGAACAATTAACCGGCTGGCTGATTGAATATCCTGATTCATTTACTTTACAATGGATTGTAGTACCCATTGCAGTTTTAACAAGCATTGTTCTTATTTACATCACAGTGGCTCCATTGATTAAAAAACAAAAAGAAATTAAATCACCTGTGCCCCACGGCTCATTTACTGAACTGCTAAAACTGCAGCCACACGATTATAAACGTATAGCCGTAGCAATTGATTTCAGTGACACGGTAAACAAATCCATCGGTCATGCCATTGCACTTGGTAAAAAAGATGCAAAGTATTTGTTGCTTCATATTAATGAAAGTGCTGGTGCATTTATTTTCGGAAAAGAATCACGCGACTACGAAAGCGTTACCGACATAGAAAATATTTATAAGTATGCAGAGAATCTTCGACAGATGGGTTACGATTGCGAAGCTAAAGTGGGATATGGCAATCCTAAAATAGCCATTGCAGATTTAGTGAAAGAATACAATGCTGACCTTTTGGTAATGGGCGCTCATGGGCACACTACTTTAAAGGA
>JANLUX010000400.1:0-4195 GCA_031363705.1 Bacteroidota bacterium | reverse complement strand
AAAGAAAAATCAATTGAATTGGCACAAAAATTATTATCCAATTTATAGAAGAAGTATTTGTAGTACCGGACAGGCTAACCAGTTGGCGGTAATTGTAAAATAAAACTCCAATAAAGATTAAAATTAATAGCATGATTATATTAATAAACTTCATCTGAAACAGTCTGTTGTCATAACGAAAAATGGTAACCAGTGTTAAAATAGAAATTAAAAAATTAATAAGCAGCAATGGAAGGTTATAACTCAACACCGATACTTTGGCATCTCTTATGAACGAAGTTTTGATTACACTTAATTGATATATCCCATCAGGAACCGGGAAAACAAACAGGTTGAAGAAACATAAAATAATACAGCAGCAGATCACTAATGTGAGATAAACAGTTTGAATTCGTTGAAGCATAATTTTAAAATTAAATGGCAAAGATGTCAATAAGCTTGTTGAAAAAAAACTTTATACCAAAGCAACTAAATTTGGCTTGCATTCGTTTAAGGTGTATTATTGCATCATCGAATGCCGGATTACAGTTTTTAATCCCTTTATTCACGAGCTCCACCTGTTTATTAAGGTTACCCCTAAAAAAGCCCAAAAACAATTCGTTAATAATGCTATAAAAGCATAAATACTAAAAGTACATTTTACAATGTTTGACATCATTCAATTAAATGAAAAACTCCTTCCGGAGTTAAAAGAAATTGCTAAGAAATTAGATATAGACAATTTCGAGAATCTCAAAAAACAAGACTTGGTTTACAAAATTTTAGATCACCAGGCGCTCAATCCAGAAATTGATTTTGCTAAACTCGGGATAGATATTCCTGCTGAGAAACCAACACGTTCACGCAAGAAAGAGGCTGAACCAAAAGAAGCAAAAGAAGCTAAGCCAACGCGTGAACCAAAAGAAGTAAAACAAAATTCCGAGAAGGAAAAACCTGCTGCTCCGGCTGCTTCTCCAGCACCAGCTGCAGAAAATTCAGATTCAAATAATCGTCCTAAACGTCAGCGTATTATTCCTGTAGTTCCGGAAGATGAGCTACCCGCCAAGGTAGTTTATCAACCCTATTCTCATGGAAGTGAACGAAGTGTGCCTAAAAAAATTGAAACCATTAATCAACCTCCAGCCGGTCCGGAATCGGCAGATGTAAATATGAATATTGAATCTTCAGAACCACGACCTATGCGAGAAAACCCTATGATGCCACGTGAAGCAATGATGCGTGAGCGCAAACCGATTCCAAGTATAAGTAATGAACCTGTTTACGATTTTGGTGATGCCATTGCCTGCGAAGGTGTGTTGGAGGTTATGCCGGATGGATTTGGTTTCTTACGTTCATCAGATTATAACTATCTCGCATCTCCTGATGATGTTTATGTATCTCAATCGCAGGTTAAACTTTTTGGTTTAAAAACCGGTGATACAGTGAGTGGCGCAGTACGACCTCCAAAAGAAGGTGAGAAGTTTTTTCCTTTGATAAAAGTGAATAATATTAATGGACAGGATCCTGAAATAGTTCGTGATCGGGTACCGTTTGATTTCTTAACGCCATTATTTGCACACGAAAAATTTAATCTTTACAATGGAAACAGTAATTATTCTTCACGGGTAATTGATTTGTTTACACCAATAGGAAAAGGTCAACGTGGATTAATTGTAGCGCAGCCAAAAACCGGTAAAACAGTTTTGTTAAAAGAAGTTGCAAATGCAATTGCAGCCAATCATCCGGAAGCATATTTAATTATTCTGTTGATTGATGAGCGTCCGGAAGAGGTAACTGATATGGCTCGCAGTGTAAAAGCTGAAGTGATATCATCCACTTTTGATGAGCCTGCTGACCGTCATGTAAAAATTGCAAATATTGTTTTGGAAAAAGCAAAACGATTGGTAGAGTGCGGACATGATGTGGTGATTCTTTTAGATTCTATCACACGATTAGCGCGTGCTTATAACACAGTAGCTCCTGCATCAGGTAAAGTTTTATCAGGTGGTGTTGAAGCAAATGCATTGCAAAAGCCAAAGCGTTTCTTCGGTGCTGCACGTAAAATTGAAAATGGCGGTTCATTAACTATCCTTGCAACAGCTTTGATTGATACCGGCTCACGTATGGATGAAGTAATCTTTGAAGAATTTAAAGGAACGGGTAATATGGAATTGCAGTTGGATCGCAAGCTTTCCAACAAACGTATTTTCCCTGCTATTGATCTGGTTTCATCAAGCACACGAAGAGATGACCTGTTGCATGATAAAGACGTTCTTCAAAAAATGTGGATCCTCCGCAATCACCTTGCAGATATGAATTCAACAGAAGCAATGGAGTTTATGCTGGATCGTATGCGTGGAACAAAATCAAACGAAGAGTTTTTGATTTCAATGAATAATTAAACTCTTAACCCCTGAAGGGGGACAATCGTGCGTGGAGTTCCTTTAGGGAATTAAAGGGTGAGCGTGGGTTGCATTTGCAATTAATTCTTTTCCGAATTCATTATTATTTATTCCGTCAAAATTCCCTGAACTCATCAGCAGCAAAACATCGTGCTTATATTTTTTTCGTTGCAGATATTGTTGAAGTAAAGCTGAATCATTAAACACGTTTATGTCATTTCGTGCAAAAGCTGAACGAACCTGTTCAATTGAAATTGGTTTTAACTTTTTATGTTCAATGGTGTGCGGATTGAAATAAACAATTGCTTCATCAGCTTTATCCATTGATCCTTTATATTGTTCTAAAAAGTTTTCGTTTAAGCTGCTGAAAGTATGTAGTTCCATGCATGCAATTAATTTTCGGTTGCTGAATTGTTCTCGCACTGCTTCTGTGGTTGCTTTGAGTTTGGAAGGTGAATGAGCAAAGTCTTTATACACAACCAATGACTCACTTCTTCCTACTAATTCCAATCGTCTTGATGCACCTTTAAATGTCTGTATCGAATGATAAAACTCCTCATCTGTAACACCTAATTTTTTACAAACCAAATGTGCACCTTCGAGATTCAACAAATTATGATGTCCGAATATTATTAAAGGATTTGAGATTTTGGATTTAGGATTTGATATAAATGTAATTCCATCTTTTATCTCATACTGAGGAATGTGATAAGGAAGTTTTTGAATGTTGTTTGATGCTGCTTCACTGATTTTTTTTACTTCCATATCTTCTTCGCAATAAATCAAGCTTCCTCCATCAGCAATCTGATTCACAAATATTCTGAATTGTTCCACATAATTTTCAAACGTTGGAAACACATTGATATGATCCCATGCAATACCGCTTATCAAAGCAATGTCCGGTTTATACAAATGAAACTTCGGTCTGCGATCAACAGGAGAGGAAAGATATTCATCACCTTCTAATATCATCACAGGTGCATCATGACTTAAACGCACCATCGTATCAAACCCTTCTAACTGCGCACCAACCATAAAATCAAAAGATTTATTACAATGTTTTAACACATGTAAAATCATTGCAGTAATGGTTGTCTTGCCATGACTTCCTCCTATCACAACACGTGTTTTAGTTTTTGATTGCTCATATAAATATTCTGGGTAAGAGTAAACTTTCAAACCTAATTCCTGCGCACGCAAAAGCTCAGGATTATCTGCACGTGCATGCATGCCTAAAATGATTGCATCCAATGATGAATTAATTTTTTCAGCATACCAGCCAATAGCTGAGGGCAATATTCCGGCACTTGCCAGTCGGGATTTAGATGGTTCATTAATCTCATCATCAGAACCTGAAACCTGATAACCTTTATGATGTAATGCAAGAGCAAGGTTATGCATGGCGCTTCCTCCAATTGCTATGAAGTGTACTTTCATTTTTTTATAATTCAATAACAATATTAGCAAGACTGTAATTACTCTTAATCAATAATCCGATTAATTTTGAACATTAACTTATTAAAAAAAAATATGCAACTATACTCAATCAACACAGGTTATTTCAAATTAGATGGTGGAGCAATGTTTGGTGTAGTTCCCAAAAGCATCTGGAATAAATTAAATCCTGCTGATGAAAATAATCTTTGCAACTGGGCTATGCGCTCATTGCTTGTGCAATTGAATGATCGTTTGATTTTAATTGATAATGGAATAGGAGATAAGCAGGATGCAAGATTTTTCTCTCATTATTTTTTGAATGGAGATGATACACTTGAAAAATCTCTGAAGAAAAATGGTTTTGGCTTTGATGATAT
>JANLUX010000336.1:0-2262 GCA_031363705.1 Bacteroidota bacterium | reverse complement strand
GGAGAAATTTATCTGCAGATTAAAGACACCTCCAAATGTGTATATGTTTCACTCACCTCATTGCAACCCAATCTTGCAACCATAGGAATGATTGTTACTGACTTAACTGAAAAGAAAAGCAATCAAAAAATAATTACAGGGTACCAAAGTGAGGTCGAAGAAAAAAACCAGCTGTTGCTGAATAAAAACAAACAACTGGAACAACAAATCCTGAACGAGTTTTCTGAAAGTTTTGCAGAGTATAAAACAGGAAATGATTTTTTCGATGCGCTTATAAAATCACTGTCTGATAAAATAGGATTGGATTACACCTTTATTGGTGAGCTGGTGCAATCCGCTTCTGATGAATATGAATATGATGTTAGGACGCTTTCGCTGAATGCATTTGGAAATCACACAGAAAACATAATTTATCCCTTGTTTAAAGGTCCATGCGAGCAGGTTATCAGGGGTACAATATATTCTTATCCCGACCATTGCAGAGTCACCTTTCCGGAAAGCGAAACGCTGGTACAATTTAATGTGGAAGGTTATGTTGGTTATCCGTTATTCGATACTGATAAAAATCCCATCGGGCTGATTGCAGTAATGCATCAGAAAGAAATTAATGATGTTGCATATACTGAATCGTTACTGAAAATTGCGGCAAAACGTACCGAGTTAGAAATGGAAAGGATGCGAAATGAAAAAATGCTTGCTGCTAAAAATATTGATCTGCAAAATCAAAATGCCGAGCTGGCTTCTTTCAGTTACATTGCCTCCCACGATTTGCAGGAGCCACTTCGTAAAATACAGACTTTTTCCGGGCGTTTGCTTCAAAAAGAAGGTTCCACACTTTCTGAGACAGGAAAAGACTATTTTAACCGTATAACAGATGCAGCTTCCCGGATGCAAACTCTTATTGAAGCTTTGCTTACCTATTCACGCACCAATACTGCAGATATTGTTTTTACAACCACTGATCTCAACAGTATATTGGAAGAAGTAAAAAGAAATTTTCAGGAGGATATCAAAGAAAAAAAAGTTATTATTGAATCAAGTCCCTTGCCAACATTAAATATAGTTCCGTTACAGTTCCTTCAGTTGTTTTCAAATATTATTGCCAATGCCATTAAATATCGAAAGCCTGATGTTGCTCCTCATATAAAAATAACAGCGGATATTGTTTCTTCATCAGAAATAAATACCACTTCAGTAGTCCCGAAATTAAAATACTGGAAAATTAGTATAGAAGATAATGGTATTGGTTTTGAACCCCAGCATGAATCAAAAGTGTTTGAGCTTTTCCAACGCCTTCATGGCAAATCAGAATATGAGGGCACAGGAATCGGACTTGCCATCTGCAAAAAAATTATGCAGAATCATAAAGGAATTATAAATGCTATTGGCAAACCGGGTGAAGGTGCAACCTTTAATATTTATATGCCGGTTAATGATTAAGGTTTTATAGAATTCTCTTTTTTACTTCTAAAAACTTCTTTTAAGAAATAATATTGAATGAGTAAATGAATACTCACCTCCTATTGATACTCTATCAGCTTATTAATGAACTGAGGTAAATCATTAAAACAAAAATCATTGCTTTATACGTGTTATCTTTGACCGCCAATAAACAGAAACTATGCAATCCACAAACAAGTTTATTGGCGAAGGGCTTACTTATGATGACGTGCTTTTAGTGCCGGCTTACAGTGAAGTGATGCCACGTGACACAGATACCACCAGCTTATTCACCCGGAATATTGAGCTTAAAACACCTGTAATTTCTGCTGCTATGGATACAGTTACAGAATCTGCTATGGCAATTGCTATGGCGCAGGAAGGAGGTATTGGTGTGCTGCATAAAAATATGAGCATTGATCAGCAGGCTGCTGAAGTACGAAAGGTGAAACGCAGTGAAAGCGGTATGATTCAAGATCCAATTACGCTTAACCAGGATGCCACTATTCACGAGGCACTGCAGATTATGCGCGAAAATAAAATAGGCGGAATTCCGATTGTGAATGGTGATAATATGTTAACCGGCATCCTCACTAACCGCGATCTGCGCTTTGAAAAAGAGCATCATAAAAAAGTGCAGGAAGTAATGACACGTGAAAACCTAATTGTTGCTACCGGTGTTACCAGCTTACAGAAAGCAGAATTGATTTTACAGAATCATAAAATTGAAAAGCTGCCTGTGGTAGATAAAAAAGGGCGATTGATCGGACTCATTACTTATAAAGATATTATTAAGTTTAAATCACGACCTAATTCCTGTAA
>JANLUX010000283.1:0-1731 GCA_031363705.1 Bacteroidota bacterium | reverse complement strand
GTAACACCATACTAATTAAAGGGATGGATACTCCTTTGAAAATTCGCTTAACCATGTTTTTCATTATCACCATTTAATTTTTTCACCAAATTTTCCAAGCCCAAAATACTCATTCAGTTTTAAATTGATTCCAAGCTGATTAAACGCCGTATTATTCTGGTAATTAGTTCGTGCAAAACGAATCTGCATTTTATTCAATAGAATCCCTGCACCCATGGAGAATCCATTCAAGCCTTTGCCAGAGTTCGCAATACTTAATTCCTGTCTCCGTAAATGATTATACCCAATATTGAATTCAATTTTTGAATCAACATAAATATGAGCGGCTAACACTACATGCCTGAAAATCTTATCAAAAATATATTTCTTATTGTCCTGATTCTGTCCAGAGACATTTACTGAATTAAAATTTTCATCGTTATACCGAATATCAAATACATTCAGGTTATTAGCAGTAAATGAAAAACCAAATGGTGCTTTTGCTAATCGTTTTGTAATACCTACAACCAAATCGAAAGGCAATTCTTCCACACTAACATTATTATATTTCTTTAATTGAACGCCCAGATTTTTTACCAGAACAGAAGCAGAAAACAATTTGGCTGAGTCTTGATATTGCAAGCCAATATCAGCAGCCAATGCATTCGATTTGTATTGACCATAATCTGAATTAATAAATTTTATGCTTGTTCCTAAATTCCATTTTTGCAAATAACTATGTGCAGCCGAAACCTGCATCACCCAATCTGTCGGTCTGAAATTCCCGAAAACATTTCCGGCAGCATCTGTTTGTTGAATGTTGCCATAATTTATATAATGTACGCCATAAGCAAAACTTGTTTTGATTACTGGATTATAATAACCCATTGAAAGATTATACGTTTTTATACCTGCATAAAAATCATTGAAAGCAGCTTGCAATTGTGTATGCATGGCGGGTTTCAATAATGCCGGATTATAAAAAGCCAATCCAATATCATTGGTCGTAATTGAAGCATTTACTCCTCCAATCGATGTTAATAAAGGAGAAGCAGACAACTTAACAAAGTTGAAAGCAGCATTGCCGCCAAGAGTTTGCGACCCTGCCTGTGAAGAAATAAAAATGAGGAATATGTAAATGCTGATTTTCAAGTGATACGAAAATGAGAAAAGTTTCGGAGTTTGCCATAATAAAAAAATCCCCTGCTGTTGAGCAGGGGATCAATTATCCAAATCTGATTATTAGTATTGAATAGCCATTTCTAAAACCTGTGTCATGTTTTTTACATAATGAAACCTGAGCCCTTTGACAAAATCGGAATCAATTTCCTGTACATCTTTTTCGTTTTGCCAGCAAAGAATAATTTCTTTTAACCCAGCTCTTTTAGCAGCTAATACTTTTTCTTTAATCCCACCTACTGGTAAAACTTGTCCACGCAAAGTTATTTCACCGGTCATTGCTAAAAACGGCTTTACTTTTTTATTGGTAAATGCAGAAGCTAATGCAGTTAGCATGGTTACTCCGGCACTTGGACCGTCTTTGGGTGTAGCACCTTCCGGCACGTGAATATGGATATCGGTCTTCTCGAATTGCTCCGGCCGGATGCCCAGCGCCTTGGCGCGACTGCGAACCACGGTGCGAGCAGCCTCGATCGACTCTTTCATCACGTCGCCCAGCGTGCCGGTGCGGATGACGCCGCCCTTGCCAGGCATGGTGACCGCTTCGATCGTCAGCAAGTCGCCGCCGACCTC
>JANLUX010000323.1:0-7717 GCA_031363705.1 Bacteroidota bacterium | reverse complement strand
TATTGACAAAGTTAAAAATAGAAAGACGTGTTGAAAACTGATTTTGTTTATCAGTTTAAATTAAAATTTTTCTCCGCCATTTCGTTTACTGCATTGCCAATTGCAAGGCACGCAGTAGCAGCAGGTGAAGGAGCATTCAGTACATGCAATGCATGATCGTTGTGAACAATTTTAAAATCATCAATCATGTTTCCATCATTATCCAAAGCCATTGCACGCACTCCTGCTCTGCCTGGAACAATGTCATCCATCGTTAATGAGGGAATTAATCGTTGCAAGCGTTCAAGAAATAATTTTTTTGAAAAAGCTCTCCGGTATTCATCCAAACCAAATTTCCAATGCTTGAAAAATAACTTCCACGTGCCGGCATAAGTCAATGCTTCAAACGAATCATTAAAATCAAAATCCGTTTTGTTATAACCTTCGCGCTTAAACGTAAATACAGCATTTGGTCCGCATTCGGTTGGATGATTAATCATTCGCGTGAAATGAACCCCAAGAAAAGGAAACTGTGGATCAGGAACAGGATAGATGAGGTTTTTTACCTTGTGTTGTGCCTGTGGAGTTAACTCATAATAATCTCCGCGAAAGCCAACAATTTTCATGTCAGGATCAACATGATCTTTTTTTGCAATTCTATCTGCAAACAATCCTGTGCAGTTGACAATATATTTTGCATTGAAAATTTCTTTGTCTGTAATAACACGGATGTGATTATTGTGATTGTCAAATCCTGTTACACAATGACCTGTTAAGACATGACTGCCGGGAAATTTCTGTTCAATTAATTGTTGCAATACTTTGCAAACACCCACAAAATCAATGATGCCTGTGCAGCCAACCCGCAAGCCTGCAATACCATTACAAAAAGGTTCAATTTCACGAATCTGATCCGCTGTTATCTTTTCAATATCCTCTACACCATTCCTTATACCGTTATCATAAACACGATCCATGTGTTGCAATTCATTGGGATGAGTAGCCACAATAATTTTTCCGCATACATCATGACCGATGTTATGCTCACGTGCAAATTGAACTAATTCTCTTCGTCCTTCCACGCAATTCTTCGCTTTATAGCTTCCTGGTTTATAATAAATACCTGAATGGATAACTCCTGAGTTACGCCCGGTTTGATGCATTGCCACTGCCTTTTCTTTTTCCAACACCAATATTTTAAGATGTGGATGATGCAGGTTGATCTTATATGCTGATGCAAGTCCAACAATTCCTCCTCCAATTACTATCAGGTCATAATGGGATTGATTCATCAGGCAAAATTAGGATTTACAATGTAGAGTTTCAGGCAAGAGCTGAGATAACTCACTTAGCAGTAAACAATAAACCTGAGCTGTTGCAAAAAAATTACTTTAGCCACCTGATTGATTGGATAAAGATTTTAATTTTGTTTTGTTCCACCATAAAGTTATTAATGAAAAATCGTGTACTGTTGTCATTTCTGCTGTTGCCCTTTTTTACATTAGGAGGAGGTTTTGAAATAAACAGACAGGGACAAAAAGCCAATGGGATGGCGGGTGCTTTTGCAGGTGTGGCCAATGATGCTTCAGCAATTTATTATAATCCGGCAGCCATTGCTTTTCACGAACATGCTATGATGAACGCAGGATACGATCTTGTTTTTCCACGTGTATCTTTCCTTAGTCCGTCAGAAGGAAATGTGGATTCAAAAACCACATTGATGGTTCCGTTTCATGTGTATGCAACGCATCATTTTGCTAACAGAAAAGTGACTGGTGGAATTGGTATTTATACACCATACGGCACCTCCACTAAGTGGGAAGATAAATGGACAGGAAGATATTTAACACAGCAAACCAAACTCACCACTATTTTTTTGCAACCAACTATCACTTATCGTTTAGATGATAATTACTCGGCAGGCATAGGTTTAATAGGTGCAACAGGATTTTTGAAAATGCGAAGGGCATTGCCTGTAAACGATGATGTAGAGCTTGATTTAAAAGGAACAGGATTAGGGTACGGATTTAATATCGGGGCATTTGCACACTTTGAAAAATTAAACTTCAGCATTAATTATCGCTCTGCAGTTAAATTGAAAACAAGTAAAGGTGATGCAACATTCAATAATATTCCCTCTTCTTTTATTGATCAGCAAACATATCCTGAGTCAGCATCTTTTAAATCATCATTCAAACTGCCTTCTACATTTACATTCGGGATTGGATATCTTCCAACAGAGCGTATCATCACTGATATTGATATAAGTTATACTACATGGAAAGATTTTACTGACTGGAATATTGAGATAAGCGATTATGATCAACTCAATTCAATTAATAACCGGAATTTTAGTAATACCTTTAGTATAAGATTGGGTGGTCAGTATCGCTGGAGTGATAAAATGGATTATCGCATTGGAGCAAATTACGAACAATCTCCTTCCTCTGACAATCATCTGTATCCTGACTTAGCAGGAGGAGTAAAATTAGGCGCTGCAGCAGGTGCAACAAGACATGTTCGTGAAAATATCGGGTTTGATATTTCTTTGATGATTGAAGATTTTTCCGAGCAAAAAGAAAACGCCAATGAAAAAAATTTCAACGGTGCGTATAGTAAAACAGTTTATTCAATAGGATTGGGTGTAAATTATGAGTTCTGAAAAAATCAGGTTGTTTCTTTTTTTCATGATTGCCTGTGCCGGCTGCAAAACCGCATTTGACGATCCTAATTATTCTGCTGGTGAAGCAAACTTTTCAAGATATGTAGCACTTGGCGGATCATTTACTGCAGGTTTTACTGATAACGCATTATATCTGGAAGGACAACAAAATTCGTTTCCCAGTATTCTTGCATCACGATTTGAACTTGTTGGTGGAGGTGGTTTTGAACAACCATTGGTAAATTCCGGAAATGGATTAGGTAATAAGTACATATTAAATTATGGCAGCGCTTGTAACAGTGCCTCAGGTTATTACTTAACATCTTTAACGGAAGATCCATCAAACCGGAACTGGATTGGCAATAAAGCACCTTATAATAACCTTGGTGTACCAATCGCTAAATCGTTTCATCTTAATGATCAGTATTTCGGCAGAAGCAATGCAACTCCTTACAGTTATTATTATAATCGTTTTGCAACGGATACAGGTTTTGGAGGTGCCGGTTTAACTTCAACCATATTAGGTGATGCAGGCAAAGTTTCAGATGGAAAAGGAATAGGTCCTACTTTTTTTTCACTATGGATAGGGTTGAACGATTATTTAGGATATGCCTTAGCCGGTGGCGAGGGCGAGGGCGATTCCATTACTCCTGATAATATATTTAATACTGCAATAGATACTGTGCTTACTTCCTTAACTTCTTATTCTGGCAAAGGAATAGTCGCTAATCTTCCTGATATTTATTCACTTCCTTTTTTTACAACAATTCCTTATAGCGGTTTAAATCTTACACAAGCTGAAGCTGATTCATTAAATATTGTTACAGCTGATAGCATTCATTTTGTTGAAGGTGCTAATTCCTTTTGGATAAAATCTCCTTTACCAGGTGATTTAACACGGAAAATTCAACCCGGTGAGTTAGTGTTGTATTCTATTATTGATTCTATCAGGTGCAGAAATATAAATGAACGTTGGGGAACTCCTCAAAACCCTATTCCATCTAAGTATATTCTTGATATAAACGAGTTAAATAAAATTACGAACGCAGTAAATGTTTTTAATGCCAAACTTCAAAGCAGTGCATTATCCAGATCGCTTGCATTTGTTGATATGAACAGTTACTTCCGAACGCTTCAGTCAGGAATAATTTTTAACGGTGTAAATTATACTTCTCAATATTTAACAGGCGGAGCTTTTTCACTGGATGGAATTCATCCTAACTCCCGTGGATATGCATTGATTGCAAATGAATTTATCCGCGTTATTAATGCAAAATATAAAAGCACTATACCGGAAGTGGATGTAAACAATTATCCGGGAATACGTTTTCCTTAATTGGATATTACATCACAAATTAGTTTCTCTTTTCAGTAAAATAAAAATCAGGAAAGTGAAAACCGGATATTACTTAATCTTACTTTTTACTTTGTTACAGGCAAATGCAATTGCACAGTGTACCGCAGATGCAGGACCTGATAAAATTCTATGTAATTATTTGGGGGTGGACACAATTCAAATCGGAGGTAATCCTTCTGCAACAAGCGGAACTCCACCATTTACTTATTCATGGTCTGCCAATTACACGATAACGATAGGTACGCTTACTTTTCATTATTACGCTTCTGATTTTTTAAATGATACCACACTTGCAAATCCATCTATCATAAATGCATTTAATGAAATTGATTCAATGTTTTTTGTATTAACGGTAACAGACAGCAGCAACAATGTTTGTTCTGATAGTGTTTTGATCCGGTTTTCTAATTGGACTGTAAATCTGGGTACTGTCACGTTTAATATTTTGCAGGGAGACACAGCGTATTACAATTGGGGACCGAATATTGGTGGAGGAATTCCACCTTTTCAATATTTATGGAAACCAAATTCCGGACTGCTTGATTCGATAAGCACCAACGGTTTTATCACGCAACCTGACAGTTCAAATGTTTATTATGTAACGATAACGGATTCAGCGGGATGTGTTGCTGTTGGTCCTCCGTTTGTTTTTGTTAATGTAATGCCGGTAGGTTTAACTTACATAAACAGTGGTAAATTTTCTTTTACTGTTTCACCAAATCCTTCTGGAAGTTTTACAAATTTTAATATCAGTGGAAACCTTAAGGAAAAACTTTTGTATGAATTTTATGATGCTCAGGCACATTTAAATTACGAGGTTGAAACATCTGATACTTCTCTCCGACTTGATAATGCTCTTTTTTCCAAGGGATTAAATTTTTATAAAATCATTTATCAGAATACAATTATCGGTACAGGAAAATTTATTGTAAACTGAAATTCTGCATTCTTAATTCTTAATTCTGCATTAACCATCTATCTTTGAGCTGTTTTTAAGAGTTAAATGGATCCATTGAGTTTTATAGG
This sequence comes from Bacteroidota bacterium, assembly GCA_031363705.1. Classification (GTDB taxonomy): domain Bacteria; phylum Bacteroidota; class Bacteroidia; order AKYH767-A; family OLB10; genus JANLUX01. Next base: position 2,693 of record JANLUX010000323.1, on the reverse strand, counting down.
CAACACCAGCCCTGCAGCGCTGGAAGATTTATATCAGAAATATTTAGAAAACCCTGAAAATGTGGAAGCCGGATGGCGGAAATTTTTTGAAGGTTTCGAATTTGCACGTACTAATTACGGTGACAAGTCAGCGGTAATTCCTGAACAGATTGATAAAGAATTTAAAGTCATCAACCTGATTAATGGTTATCGCATCCGCGGACATTTATTTACCAAAACAAATCCTGTTCGTGAACGGAGAAAATATTTTCCAACCTTAGCAGTTGAAACTTTTGGCTTGACTGAAAATGATTTGAATACTGTTTTTCAAGCAGGAAATGAAATAGGCATTGGTCCAGCTCCGCTAAAAACAATCATTGCACATTTAGAGCAAACGTATTGTCAAAGCATAGGTGTTGAATACAAATTCATCCGGCATGATGAAGTGACAAAATGGTTAGAGAAAAAAATGGAGAGCAGCAAGAACATGCCTGTTTTTACCATTGAAGAAAAGAAACGCATTCTTGAAAAATTAAATGAAGCGGTTGCATTCGAAAATTTTTTACAAGTCAAATTCACAGGACAAAAACGTTTTTCTCTCGAAGGCGCTGAAACATTAATTCCTGCTTTGGATGCTGTGATTGATACAGGTGCTGAGATGGGCATCAAAGAATTTGTAATAGGCATGGCTCACCGTGGAAGGCTGAGCGTGCTTGCAAACATTCTTGGTAAATCTTATGAAGCCATTTTCAGTGAGTTTGAAGGAAAGGAATACGAGGAGAATATGTTTGATGGTGATGTGAAATACCACCTGGGTTATTCAAGTAACGTAACCACTCCGCATGGAAAAAGTATTCACTTAAGTGTAACACCAAATCCGTCTCACCTCGAAGCCGTTGACCCCGTTGTGCAGGGAATAGTGCGTGCAAAGATTGACAATACCCCTGGTGGTGATATGAGTCAGATTGCCCCGATTTTAATTCATGGTGACGCTGCTGTTGCTGCACAGGGAATAGTTTACGAAGTGATACAGATGTCACGGTTGAAAGGTTATCGCACCGGAGGAACCATTCATCTGGTGATTAACAATCAAATTGGTTTCACTACAAATTATATTGATGCGCGTTCAAGCACTTATTGCACTGACATTGGAAAAGTAACTTTATCACCAGTGTTTCATGTGAATGGTGATGATGTGGAAGCGTTGGTTTATACCATTCGTATGGCGATGGAATACCGGCAACGTTTTCATCGTGATGTGTTTGTAGATATTTTGTGTTATCGCAAGTATGGACATAACGAAGGTGATGAGCCACGTTTTACACAACCATTGTTATACAAAGCCATCGCTGCACATGCTAACCCGAGAGAAATTTATAATGCAAAATTACTTTCACAGGGAGCAGTAGAAGCCACTCTTGCAAAAGAGATGGAAAAATCTTTTAAAGAGTTGCTTCAGAAAAATCTAGATGAATCAAGAAAGATTGAAAAAACAAAAGTTACTCCTTTCATGGAAGGAAGCTGGAGTGGTTTGCGATTATCAAAACCGGAAGACTTTGAAAAATCTCCAACCACAGCCGTTGACAAAAGTATTTTATTACAACTGGCAGATAAGATTACCACACTTCCAGCTGATAAACCATTCTTCAATAAAACTGTTCGCTTGTTTGCTGATCGTAAAGCGATGCTAAAATCACCAGGCAAACTGGATTGGGCGATGGGAGAATTATTGGCGTACGCAACATTACTGAACGAAGGATTTCCTGTGCGTGTGAGCGGACAGGATGTGGAACGTGGAACTTTCTCTCATCGTCATGCAGTGATAAGAGTGGAGGATAGCGAAGAACAATATATACCGCTTTCAAACCTGAATGAGAAGCAGGCAGATTTTTATATCTATAATTCTTTGCTTAGCGAATATGGAGTGATGGGCTTTGATTATGGTTATTGTTTCGCTGCACCAAATTCTCTGGTAATATGGGAAGCACAGTTTGGTGATTTTGCCAATGGCGCTCAAATTATCATTGATCAGTATTTAAGCAGTGCAGAAGACAAGTGGAGAAGAATGAACGGACTTGTTTTGTTTTTACCACATGGATATGAAGGACAAGGAGCAGAACACAGCAGCGGTAAAATGGAACGGTTTTTAGCTTTGTGTGCAGAGTACAATATGCAGGTTGCCAATTGTACCACACCGGCAAATTTCTTTCACTTACTTCGCAGGCAGCTTATACGTCCTTTCAGAAAACCATTGATAATATTTACACCAAAAAGTTTATTGCGTCATCCGCGTTGTGTTTCTGCTATTGCAGATTTTACCAACGGTGGTTTTAAAGAAGTGATAGATGATATTACAGTTAATGCAAAAGATGTTACACGGTTGGTTTTTTGCACAGGAAAAATTTATTACGAATTATTAGAAAGACAGGAGCAGGAGAAAATAAAAGATATTGCAATCATCCGTTTGGAGCAATTGTATCCGCTCCCAGTAACTCAATTAAAATCTATCCTGAAAAAATATTCGCAGGCTGAAGAATATTTCTGGGTACAGGAGGAACCGGAGAATATGGGAGCATGGACTTATTTATTACGCGTGTTTAAGGAAGTTGAATTGAAATTAATTTCACGTCCTGAAAGTGCAAGTCCTGCAACAGGTTCGCACAAGCAACACGAAAAGGAACAGAAGGCAATTATTGATAAAGTATTTGAAAAAG
>JANLUX010000312.1:0-2828 GCA_031363705.1 Bacteroidota bacterium | reverse complement strand
TAGCTCTGGCTGGCCGCTACGCTGAGCAGGCCATCGGTGACGCTGTAGCTCAGCGCCATCGTGCCGTTGAAGTTCAGCGCCGGCGTGATGGTGTAGCCCAGACCGTCCAGGCTCAGGGCTACTGTGCCGTTGGTTGCCACGAGGTTGGCCACGCTCAGCACCTGGCCGTTGGTGGAGACATCGACATCGCTGAAGCCGGCCAGCAAGCTGGCAAAGCTGACGAAGTAGGCGGTGTCTTCGCTGCCAGCTGCCAGCACGGCGGTCGCCGTGCCGACTGGCGCGTCGTTGACCGCTGTGACGGCGTAGCTCTGGCTCGCTGCAATGGAGCCCAGGTTGCCGTCGATGACGTTGTAAGTCAGCGCCATCGTGCCGTTGAAGTTAAGCGCCGGTGTGATGGTGTAGGTGCCGTCCAGGTTGTCCACCACGGCGCCATTGCTCGCCGTCAGGCCCGAGACGCTCAGAATATTGCCCACGTCCACATCCGAGAAGCCCGCCAGCAAGCTCGCTGCGCTGACCACATAGGCCGTGTCTTCGGTGCCTGCTGGAAGAGTCGCCTGCGGGCCACTCAAGACCGGTGCATCGTTGACATTAACCACAGGCAATGTCGCAGCGCTGGTCAAAACCTCCGGCGTGCCGTGGAGGTCGGTGTAGCGGACGACGACTGCGATCACCGCACCCACATCGGCATCGCCCAGGGTCAGCGTCGGACCAGTGGCGCCCGCGATAGCGACCCCACCACGTGTCCACTGGTAGCTAAATACGCCCAGGCCATCGGCATCAGTGATGCCGGTAGTGTTCACGGTGAGCACCTGGTCTTCAGTAACAATGCCAGTGATGACAGGCACGCCAACAGGGATATCGTTGACGTTGATGACAGCGCTGGTCACTGACGAGTACACGGTCTCGGTTACGCCCGCCAGGTCCATAAAGGTAGCCTTCACCCGAAGCGCCAGTCCGACTACCGCATCGCCCGGCGTGAACGAGGTGCCCACGCCGACCTCCGCCCACTGATTCAGACCGACCAGAGCTTCCCAAGTGTAGACAATCGTCGCAGTATTAATGCCGTTGGCATCGAAGAAGAGTCCGCTTACCGTCAGCGCTACGTCTTCCGTTGGCGTGGCAGAGCTGATAGTGACGGTACCGGTGCCCACGGCGTTGTTGCCAGCGATGACCACGGTCCTGTCGGCGAACTGCAGGCGCTCAAAGTTCCGGATAGTGTCAACACCATCACTTAACGGCGTTGCATTGTTGTGCGTAACAATGACGGTGCCGCCAGTGCCGGGCAACACCGTATATTCTGTCGAGAGTCCGTTGTAAACAGCAGTATCCACATCCGTTGCAGCCGTCGCCGACTGCAGGATTTCGCGCACGATGTGCAATTGCCCTGGATTGATTTCACCCGTCAGCATGCGCGCTTTGATCTCGTTCATGCTTTCAACCGTGAACCACTCATTGGCAGCGGTATTCGCATTCTCGTCAGCAGGCGTAAGGGGATTGTCTTTGTGCGTTACGCGGATACGCGTATTTAACCAGGCGTCGCCGTCCAGGTAGTCATTACCCAGGTTGCCTTTGATGGTGTCGTTGCCGCCACCGCCGATGATGACTTCCGCGCCGGTGGTGGTGTCGATGACTGTGGTGTTTAAGGCCAAGGCTGCGGTAGCGACCGGGTCAAGGCCCAGCAGTTCGGCAAACCCATTGATCAGGCTGACGTTTTGCGATTTGAGTGCGCTTTCATCGACGGGGCTTCCCGGCCCGGCGAATCCCAGGAGCCTCGATGCGCCAGTCAAGGTGTCATTCAGCTTCCAGCCCGACAGGCCTTCCACCGAGTCAAAGCGGTCACGCAAGGTGAATACCGCTTGCGCCGGGAAGAAGGGAATACCCAAGTCCGAGTTGGCGGCGACCGTATCACCCTTGTGGCTGCCCCAGTCAAAGCCGAACATGCCGTTGCTGCGCGTGATGCCCGTCGTTTGAAGCATGATGTCGTCGCCCGACTCGCCATCGTAGTCAGTGTCATTGCCCTGACCGTTGAGCACGTCGTGGCCGATGATCGGGCTGTTGAAAAACAACTCGGAGTTTTCGCCCGACAGGCCGTCAAATCCTTCCCCGCCTTCGATCCAGTCGTTGCCCTCATTGCCCATGAGTGTGTCTGGACCGACGCCACCCAAAATGAAGTCGTCGCCGCGCCCGGCAAACACTTCAGTGAAGTCATTGCCGGTGATGATGAAGTCGTTGCCGCCGCCACCGAAGACGATGTCGTTGCCCATGCCGGACGAAATTACGTCGTTGCCCTCGTCGCCGTGCAGGAAGTCCGCGCCGCCGGCCGGCGTGCCCGCGTCGGTGATGATGTCGTCACCGTCGCCGCCGTGCACCTGGTCGGCTTCGTTTCCGCCGTCCAGCCGGTCATTGCCACCATCACCCCAGAGCGTATCGATTCCCAGGCTACCCCTTAATGTGTCGTTGCCCGCGGTTCCGCCCAGCACGACATGCTCACCACCCGTGAATTGCAGGAAGCCGCCATCGGCATGCCCGTCGCCATCTACATCAGCGCCCGGATTGATACGAATCACCATCGGGTGGAGGATTTGCAGGATGGGGTTGTCCGTTTGTGGGTCCAGTCCAATTTGCTTGGACTGGTTTAGCTCCAGGGTGTAGTTAGGTGTCTGGAACACCAGGCTGGACAGGTGCGATGAATCGGCAGCACCGAGGTCGGTGTTGCGCATGATGATTTTGGAGAAGGTGTTGTTCTCCAGCTCATTGAGCATGTTGGTGCCCTGGGTACGGCTCAGGTAGTAGAAGCGATCGCCGTTCTGCAGTTTTTCGAGCTGCGT
>JANLUX010000294.1:0-7294 GCA_031363705.1 Bacteroidota bacterium | reverse complement strand
AAATAATGATGAATTAAAACCTTTGTTTGAAAAAGAAGGTGTTTTAGTGAATGGAAAAATTGGCGAAGCAGACTCAATGCTGATTGATGCAAACAAATTACTGGAAGTGATGATTAAATATTATTATTCTGATGGCGTTACTATGTACACACCGCATGGAGAGAAATAAGTTTACGGTTTACGGTTTACAGTTTACAGTTGCTAATGAGAAACAGATAAATTGTAAGCTGAAGTTCACAACTTTATGTCAGCGACTATGATCTGTAAACCGTAAACTGGAAACTGTAAACTATAGAATGAACTTGGACATTTTCATCACACTCGACTATGAAATCTACTTCGGTGCCAATCATGGTACTGTGGAAAAATGTATTATCTATCCAACAGAAGAGTTAACCAGAGTTGCAGATAAACATCACATCAAACTTGTTCAGTTTGTTGACATTGGTTTTATTTTAAAGTTAGATGAGTATAGAAAAAGATTTCCTGTTCTTGATAAAGATTATAAAGCCATTATTGATCAACTTAAAAAATTAAACAAGAGCGGTCACGATATTCAACTACATATTCATCCGCATTGGGAGGATAGTTTTTATGATGGTGGCAAATGGATAATAAATGTTGAACGGTATAAGCTCACCGATTTTTCTTCACATGAAATCAATGAAATTGTATCACGGTATAAAAAGGCGCTTGAACAAATTACCGGAAAAAATATTTTTGCTTATCGTGCAGGTGGGTGGTGCTTGCAACCGTTTGACAAGTTGAAGGATGCTCTTTATCAGAATGGAATCCGTGTGGATAGCAGCGTGTTTGTTAATGGATGTTACGATTCAGAACAATACAAATATGATTTCAGGTATGCACCGTTAAAGTCATCATGGAAATTTACTGACAATCCTGTTAAAGAAAACGAGAATGGGATTTTTACTGAAGTCGCCATCAGTTCCATTTACAACTCACCACTTTTTTACTGGCGTTTATTTTTATTGGGACGATTAAACCCGCATTTTCATAAACCGCTCGGAAACGGAGAACCCATACCTGCTCCCGGTCAACGGTTTAAATTACTTACTCACCATACACATAATACCGTATCAATTGATGGTTATAATGCAAGCTTGTTAAACAGAGCGTTGCGTCAGCGAATAAGAATGAATAAAGGAAATGAAATGGTAATCATCGGTCATCCGAAATCACTGACACGATATGGTATAAAAACACTTGATGCATTTATCGCAAAACAGAAGAGCAAACATAATTTCACCACTTTTGCGCAACAGCAGCACAGGTTTTTATGATCCGGTTTGTAAATGGTGATGAGATAGACAGAAAAAAATGGAATGCCTGTATTAATTCGTCTCCGCAACAATTCATTTTCGTTCAGTCTTATTATTTAGATGCTGCCTGTTCCCAATGGAGTGCGTTAATTCTGAATAATTATGAAGCAGTTTTTCCTTTAGCATCAGCATCCAAACTTGGCATAAAATATTTGTATCAGCCATTTTTTACAAGACACTTTGGAGTTTTTTCAAAAAATAATTTTAATAAAAATTTGGAACACGAATTTTTTTCTTCCATACCAAAAGAATTTAAATACTGGGATTTTTGTTTACACACTTATCATACGATTACTCCCGACAAAGTGGAGAGCAGGCAACGTGCTTATCAGCAACTTGATTTAAATAAGTCATACAATCAAATAAGAAATAATTATTCTGAAAACCTGATTAGAAATTTAAAACGTGCTGAGAAAAATAAGTTAAGCATTGATAAAAATTTCAAGTCTTCTTTATTGATTAAAAATTTTAAGCAATCACAAGGTGAAAAATTATCATTCACAGAGAAAGAATATAGCTCGTTAAATAAAATAATGAACGCATGCGATGCAAATGCAATTACATATTGCTGGTCAGTATCAGAAGAGAATAACAAAGTATTGGCTGGAGCTTATTTTATGGAAAGCAATAATCGAATAACTTATCTTAAAGGATTCAGTACTGCAATTGGGAAGAAAATTGGAGCAATGCATTTATTGTTTGATACATTTATCCAATCGCAAAGCAATCAAAACAAGATACTTGATTTCGGTGGATCATCAGTGGCTTCTGTAGCGAGATTTTATAGAAACTTCGGGGCTGATGATTGTTTATATTTACACATTCACAGCAATCGCTTGCCAAAATTTATCAGGTGGTTAAAAGAATAAATATGTCGCAAACAGTTTTGTTAACGGGAGCTTCAGGAGGATTAGGTCAGTCAATCGCAAAAGGGCTTGCAGAAAATGGTTTTTCACTCGCATTACATTATCATCAGAAAAAAGAAAAATCATTTGATAAATTAATTTCAGAATTAAAAGAGGCGAAGGCAACATTTTTTACCTACCAGGCTGATTTCAGAAATGAAAGCGAAATTGTTTCTTTAATTAATTCAGCACAAAATGATCTGGGAAATATTGATGTGGTAATTAACAATGCCGGTGTTTCACATAGTGCTATTTCATGGAAACAAAAATCAGCAGAATGGCAGCAAGTTATGGATGTAAACCTTACTGCTCCTTTTCTTGTTATGCGTGAAACATTGCCTGCGATGCGAAAAAATAATTTCGGAAGAATAATAAATATTTCATCAGTAGTTGCGCACAAACCTCATGCTGGGACTTCTGCTTACGCTGCTGCAAAAGCCGGTTTAGAAGGGTTAACACGGGCTATTGCCATCGAAACAGCAAAAAACAATATTACTGCTAACGCCATTGCCCTTGGTTTTTTTGATAAAGGAATGATTAATGAACTGGATGAAGCATTGCAAAAAGAAATTATTAAAAATATTCCGGCAGAAAAATTAGGAAGTGCAGATGAGCTGCTGCAATGCATCTTATATTTGTGCAGCAAAAAAACGTCCTATATCACAGGACAGACAATTCATCTCAACGGAGGCATGTATTTCTAACAAAAATAAATTATGGTACAGATATTAAGCGCACAACATTCCATCATCAATCAATTTGTAGCAGAAATCAGGGACCATGAAATACAGAAAGACAGGATGCGCTTTCGCAGAAACCTTGAACGCATTGGAGAAATGGCTGCCATCGAGATAAGCAGAACGATGGAGTATAAAACACGTGAAGTGGTAACACCATTAGGCATAGCAAATGTGGAGGTGCTGAAAGAACAGCCTGTGGTGGCAACTATTTTACGTGCAGGTATTCCGCTTCACCAGGGAGTATTAAATTATTTTGATCATGCGGATAATGCTTTTGTCTCTGCTTATCGCAGGCATCATAAGGACGGAACGTTTGATATCCATTTGGAATATATCAGCAGTCCACCTTTAGAATCCAGGGTTTTAATTCTCACTGATCCGATGCTCGCCACAGGATCATCAATGGTAATGACGTACAAGGCAATGCTGCAGAAAGGTCGTCCCTCACACACACACATTGTAGCTGCTATTGCAAGCATTCAGGGAATTGAATATGTAAAAAGCCATCTGCCTGCAGGAGTAACCATTTGGGTTGCTGCAGTTGATGAAGAGTTAACAGCACAATCATATATTGTTCCCGGTTTAGGTGATGCTGGTGATTTGGCTTATGGAAGTAAAGATTAACAGGTAATTTAATAGTGTATGAAAGCAGGAGGAAAAACGGTAAAGGATATCCTGATTAATCTTCCCCCGGAAAGGGTGGAACCGTTTAACAAACTACATGATGTTATTGTAAAAAATCTTCCCAAAGGATTTGAGCCATCCATTAGCTATGGTGGTCTGGGTTATGTTGTTCCCCATAAACTTTATCCGGCAGGTTATCATTGTAAACCAAGCGAACCACTTCCTTTTGCAGGTATTGCGTCTCAAAAAGGGTCAATTAATTTCTATCACATGGGTATATATGCTGATGCGGAATTGTTAAAATGGTTTGTGAGCGAATACCCAAAGCACAGTGATCAAAAGCTGGATATGGGTAAAAGTTGTGTACGTTTTAAAAAGTTGGATCAGATTCCATACAAACTTATTGGTGAACTGATGAAAAAAATGAGTGCAAAGGAATGGATTGAAAAATATGAATCTGCTTTCAGGCAAAAAGCAAAAACTGCAAAAGCAAAATAAGAGTGATTCATGAAATTGATAATGCGGCATGAAGTAATTTAAGTGAATAAGAAATTAGTGATTTTCCATAGACTTTGAATGCATGCGATTACGATACTTTATCACTTATCGCTTCCCGATTTATTACTCTAAAAGATGAATGAGTTTTGGAAAATAGTTCTGGTGATTTTACTCAGTAGTGTGAAATTTGTTGCAGGTCCGCCCTTTGCCTATTATGATAAGAAATACGATTTCACTTTTTTTGAGACTGTAAGTTACTGTGTGATTGGTGGGATGTTGGGTGTGGTAGTATTTTCATTTTTCAGCGGACCCATTTTCAGAGGATGGCATTGGTTGGTATTACATATAAAACATTTTTTTAAAAAGAAAGATATATTTTCTGAACCCGTTGCAGATATTGAAGGTGTTGTTGAAATTAAATATGAGTATGTAAAAAAGAATGAGCCGAAAAAATTATTTACAAAGAGAAACCGCAGAATAGTAAGGATATGGCAGCAATATGGATTGGTAGGTATCGCCTTCCTCACCCCGGTAATTTTATCCATACCTATCGGAACAGTAATCGCTTTAAGTCTTGTGCAAGACCGCAAAAAAGTAATGCTCTATATGTTTTTATCTATCTTATTCTGGTCGGTTTTCATGACTTCGATGTTTGAGATTTTTCATGCAGGCAATATCAAAGAACTGCAATACCAGATTCAGGATGACAAATAAATATAAGCATATTTTCTTTGACCTCGACCACACTTTGTGGGATACAAATCTTAATTCGGCTGAAAGCCTTACTGAAATTTATGTTGAATTAAACCTTGCAAAGCTGGGAATTACCTCCTTTGAAAAGTTTCTGAAAAGTTATCGCTCGCATAATGAAAGAGTGTGGGGATTATGGTCAGAAAATAAAATCGGTCCCGATGCTTTACGCATAAACAGATTCGTTCATACACTGAATGATTTTGGTATTGATGATATTGAATTAGCAGAAGAAATGTCGCGGTTATTTCTCGCACGCACACCTTATAAAAAAAATATTCTACCGGGAGCTGTTGATGTGTTAAAATACCTGAAAGGAAAATATACATTATCCATCATAACCAATGGTTTCAAAGAATCACAAATCATTAAGCTCCGCGAATCAGGAATGCATATGTACTTTGAACAAATTATTATCTCTGAAGAAGTAGGTTATAACAAACCTGATCCTGCTATTTTTTTCCATGCAATGAGTGCTGAAAAATTATCGTGCAAACAATGCCTGATGGTGGGTGATAGTTTCGAAGCAGATATTGCAGGTGCTCATGCAGCAGGCATTGACCAGGTGCATCTCAATCCGCAAAAAAACCCAGTAGCTTTTAGACCGACACATACCATTACCAGCCTGAACGAGTTGATGGAGATTTTATAAGCTGGTATAAATAAAAAGTAATTTTAATTAGAGCTTTTCGCTAAGAGCATGTTTAAGTTTTATTTAATAGATATATTTTCGCTGGTTTACCTTTAACCCCTAAAGTGGAACAGTTGCGAGTGAACGTTTCCCTTTATGGGTTAGAGGTATTTTTGCGTACAAATGCAGCAGCATTTTATAAAATTTAAACAGGCTCTAAGATTAAAATGAGAAATAACAACGAAAAAAAATCTTTAATTCTTTTGCGTGGTCTGCCAGGCAGTGGTAAATCCACGTTGGCTGAAGTGCTTTCAGAAAACAGTAAATACCCGGTGTTATCAATTGACAGTTTTTTTACTGATGCATCAGGCAATTATTCCTTTGAATTTGACAAAAACCATCTTGCCTATAAAAGTTGCGAAGACCAAACACACAAACAAATGCAACTGGGAATTGAAAAAATTTTTGTGGACAACACATTTACACTTGAATGGGAAATGGAACCCTATTTTAAATTAGCTGCTGAATTTAATTACAGAATTTTTGTAGTAACTGTGGAGAATCGTCATGGAAATAAAAATATTCATCATATAAACGATGAACAAATAAAAAAGATGGCAGAGAAATACAAGGTGCAGTTATGAGATGTTTTAAAGGAGATTAACTATTTAAAACCTGCGAGGTTTTGAAAACCTCGCAGGTTTAATATCATACAAAAAATATTTGAAATCATTCAACAATTATTTTCCTGCAAATCAATTGTGACCCATCCCTGATGTGTAATAAATATAACCCACCTGATAATTGCCCAATGGGTAAGGAAATTAATTTGCTATTTACATGATCATCGTGCAACATTTCTCGACCGCTTATATCCAAAAGTGAATAGGAAATTTCAGCATCACTTAATTTTCTATTGAAAGAGATATTCAGCATATCCGATGCAGGCTGCGGATAAATTGTAATTGCATCGCTATTAAAACCATTTTCAGTTACAGAAACAGGAACACAATTACTTGTGCCTGGTATTCCATGAAATGTAAAGTTGTCAAGATATTCACCTCCGCCCCATCGTGCTCCGCAAACCCTCACATTGAACTCAGGTGAGTTTACGAGTTCACTATCATGTGCGGTAGCTCCCAACATCGTAACTACAACCGGAACGGAAATACCATTAATGCCTAAATCATAAAGTTCTGCACGTGCAAAAAACCAATCTGTAGGTGAACTTTGACATTTCAAATTGGCAACAAGGCTGTACCAATGCCCTGTGATAAGCGACAATGGTGCGGAGTTAGTTACTAATCCGTAAGTAATAATGGTAACAGTACGATCTCTGTTTAAATAATATGCTATGTTATGATTGATGATATTGCCTTCGTAAAATATTGCTACTGCACGTTCATAATGGGGTGCCGGCATCACTAATGCACTATTGTATTTAAAACTGATTGTTGTCATCATCATTGTATCAATTACATTATTATAATTTTTACAATAGCTGATTAAATCATTTCCCCAGGATAATGAATCAGGTGTGTCTAAGCTCCCTCCTGTTATTCCATGCAAAGTATCCAATGTAATCCATGATGTATTGGAAAAATTATTGACAAGATCATTATTGGTTGGGGATGTATAATTGTTAAAATAAACAGTATCAGTAATTGATTGACCCTTTGATAAATTAAGGTTTAGTATAAGAATTATTAATGGGATGATTTTTTTCATGTCGGAAAGTTAAAGATTTATTTGGTAAAGATTTAGAAGCCGAAAAGGAAATTGAAGACTATAAAAAAATTGAAAAAG
>JANLUX010000097.1:0-2752 GCA_031363705.1 Bacteroidota bacterium | reverse complement strand
CATTGATTTAGTGTGTATGATGTCGGTTAATCCCGGTTTTGGCGGACAGCGGTTTATTAAAAATACCTTTAGCAAGATTGCAGAATTAAAACAACTGATTCAGCAAAAACATTCAGGAGCAAAAATTGAAATTGATGGTGGTGTTGATTTTAATAATGCAAGAGAATTAATTACTGCAGGTGCTGATGTGCTGGTTGCCGGTAACTCTGTTTTTTCATCACCTGATCCTTCCAATGCAATTGCTGAATTAAAATCTGCTAACGATACAGTGAAGATTTAAAAAAAATCTACGAATACGAATTCCGAATCTACGAATTCGCACATTCGTACATATTCGTAATTCGTTGATGTAAATACTATTCAACATAATCCTTCAGATACTGAAACTTTTCGGTAAGCTTACCATCTTTCACAATCGTAGCTCTTTCAATTAAATCATTGTCTTTTTCCATCAGTGCAGGCAAAACTCTTTCAAATAAATGTTTTCCAAACCCTTCAGATGCATCGCGTGGCAGTTCGCAGGGTAAATTATCAATTGCCATCACTGTAATGCTTCCCGGTGCAAAAGGTTCTTCTATCGCTTCTGTCATCGGGTTGTAACCATAAAATTTATCTTCAATGGTAGTAGTTTTCGTGGTGGAAGGGATGCTCCCGTTAATATCACAGGTAACATCAGCAATCACACTGATATGAAATCCCGGATCACGCATTTCTGCGTTTGTAAATAAAACAGGCGATCGCGGGTCCCAGTAAGTGCAATGAATGAGCAGGTCGCACATAGATGCATAGGATCCTCTCTCGGCAAAAACAGATTTCACTCCATCCGGGTGATGATAAAACTCATACTGGCTCCAGGGTGATTTATCTTTCAGCTCATAATAATCATGCGAATGAAGCTGTGCATACACTGCCTCGCGAAATGAATAATTCAAGAGCTCATAAGGAGTAACCTTGCGGATGTGTAATGCACCCATGGTTTCTATGGCGCCATTAGCGACTCTACCTCCACCGGTAATAATTATTTTAATATTGGGCAGGTTGATATTATCCAGTGCATCAAACAACTCTTTTTTATCATGACTTAAATGTGCAGGCTTTAATTTATAGAGACCATACTTCATACCATACGCCTTCAGTCCGTTATAAGCTCCCACAATACCGGCATATCTTCCAAAACCAATCACGCGGTTGCCCTGAGGATCAGTTAAACATTCATAATCAATAAGCGTTATCTTTTTTTTCAGGGCTTGCTGCAATAACGCTTTATTGTGCGCTTGTTTTTTAATGGTGTGCGAAAAGAACAAATACTTTTTTCCCTCCATCAAATATTCTTTAGGCACTTCCTTTATACCCATCAGAACATCACAATCACTCAGGTCTTCTGAGAGTTTAATTCCCAAGGCATTGTATTCTTCGTTTGAATAAGAACGATAATCAGATGGCTGAACTACAAATTGCAGGTCATTGTATGTATCCATCAGGTACTTGCATTGTTCGGGTGTAAAAGGTACGCGCTTATCGTGCGGTAATTTTTCTTCTCTTAGTATTCCTATTTTCATACGGATGGCAAAAGTATTGTTTACGGTTTACAGTTTACGGTTTACAGTTGTGATGCTGTCAGCAACCGTAAACCGTAAACTGCAAACCGTAAACTCTCCTACCTTTGCACCATGATTACCAAGGAACAAGTTATTGATGCTTTAAGAAATGTGGAGGAACCGGATCTTAAAAAAGACCTGGTAACCTTAAATATGATCCGCGATGTGGAAGTGAACGGTAATGACGTAAGTTTTACAGTCATGCTAACTACACCTGCCTGTCCTTTAAAGGAGCTGATCCGCAATGCCTGCATCAATGCCATAACTTATTATGTGGATGCGAAGGCAAGGGTAACTGTTAATATGAGTTCGAATGTTACTTCACAGCGGAGTGGCGAAAAGAGTTTGCTGCCGGGTGTTAAAAATATTATAGCTATTGCATCAGGTAAAGGCGGTGTGGGTAAATCAACAGTGGCGGCAAATCTTGCTGTGGCGATGGCACGCACAGGAGCAAAAGTCGGGTTAGTGGATGCCGATATATTCGGGCCATCGCAGCCTATAATGTTTGGTGCTGAAAACGACCGCATGTTTGCTATTGAAAAAGATGGAAGACAACTAATGGTTCCGATAGAGAAACATGGTGTGAAATTGCTTTCTATCGGTTTCTTAGTGGATCCTGCACAGGCGGTGGTGTGGAGAGGACCGATGGCTTCAAAAGCATTGCGACAGCTTTTTACGGATGCTGACTGGGGCGAGCTTGATTATTTATTTATTGATTTGCCTCCAGGCACCAGTGATATTCATTTAACGCTTGTTGGTGCTGTGCCGCTTACAGGTGCAGTAATTGTTACCACTCCGCAAAATGTTGCCCTGGCTGATGCCCGCAAAGGCATTGCCATGTTTGGTATGGATACCATTAAGGTGAAGGTGCTGGGCATTATTGAAAACATGGCGTACTTTACTCCTGCTGAGCTTCCATCCAACAAGTATTTTATCTTTGGTAAGGATGGTGGTAAAAACCTATCTGAGGAACTTCACCTACCCTTTTTAGGTCAGATACCATTGGTGCAGAGTATATGCGAAGGGGGCGACAGTGGCATCCCTATTGTTACTGATGAAAGCAGACCGGAAGCTATTGCCTTTTTAACTGTGGCAGGTAATGTTGCTCAACAAGTGGCTATACGCAATGCTTTTAAGGCAAGTACAGAAACGGA
>JANLUX010000091.1:0-32081 GCA_031363705.1 Bacteroidota bacterium | reverse complement strand
CTGATGTTTTATTCAAACCTTGTGCGGCACCAATAGTGTTGCTTTGAACAGTGCGACCAATATTGTCAGTAACCGAAATCACAGCATTTGTGCTTTCAGTATTTGTAAACTCAATATTCAGGATGTCTTTAGCTGGTGAAGGATATGCTGAAAGCGAAACATTTTTGCCAGGAATATTTTCATTAACACCAATACCTGTTTGTCTTGTAATTAATAAACAGAACTCACCATCAGAAAGTGCACCGTTAAAATTAAATCCATCAATCATAATATAATAAACAGTGCCTGCTACAGTGAGAAAGTTTCCAAATCCCGACTCATAAGTAATTCCACCTGGTGCAATGTCTTCATTACAAGTATCAGGAATAAGATTTCCGCAAGCACCATGATAAATCACCATCTGTGCATCACCATCATTAATATAATTTGTTACCCCTGCACAGTTAGCAGTTTCTATTCGATAAGCCAGGCCATCTCCTGTAAAGGTAAACCACATTGTATTGTCAAGCTTCAATGAGTCAGCAGCTGAACCACTTCCATCCGGTTCGCCAAAACAAGTATAACCGGTTGCAGGATCCAATGCACTGTGTGTTGCAGTGGTATTATCGAAAATACCGGCATTCATCTGTACTCCTGGTAAACCACCGAAAGATGAATTGATGTCAGCGGCTCCCGGGCATTCATCATTAACAAGTGGAGGTGTGCATAACGGATCTCCCTGCAACAAGAAATTGATCATCATAGAAGTTCCCGTAGTTGTACAATTGGAATCTAATAAAAGCTGGCTGATAAATGTAGCTCCACCACCTGTTGTATCCACTGCATTTCCAAAAATTATTGGAGTCCAGTAATAAGTACCAGCAGGTAACTGAGAACCATCATTAATAAAATTTATACTTGATACAGCAGGAGGAGGATTTTGAATCGAGAATGATCCGATATAGGTAGCAGTGTCAATAGGATTTACTGAACCTGATATATCTGTTGTGGTAAGCACCCATGCCAGACCTGAAACACCGCCTCCTCCGTTAGGAGCAAGAGCACCGGTAGTGCTTATCATAAGTGTATCATTGAAACAAATATTTGTATCATTAACTGCTTGTGTACCGCTTGTGATAGTTGTATCACCACACACAATAGCAGGCTGATGTGTAATTTTCAAACAAAATTCTCCGGTTGAAAGTGCACCATTAAAGTTAAATCCATCCACTATCAGATAATAAACTGTACCTGGTGTTGTAGTAATAGTAAATCCTGCTTTATAATCACCTGTAACAGCATTTGGTCCGTCTTCATTGCATGCCACTGGAGTTAATGATCCGCAATTACCTGAGTATAATGCAAACTGCGTATCACCATCATTAATATAATTAGTAACACCCGCACAGTTGCCTGTTTCAATAAAATAAATTTCTCCGTCACCTGTAAAGGTAAACCACAATGTATTGTCAAGTGTTGGATTTGCACCTCCACCATTAGGTTCTCCAAAACATGCAAAACCTACAGTGGGATCCTGAGCACCTGTTGTAGCAGTATCGTTATTATATGGACCCAAAACCATTTCGGTTCCTATTGCTCCACCTAAACCACTATTAATATCTGCAGCACCAGCGCATTCATCAGCAGTTGGAGGTGTGATTATATTATTAAATACATCAATCTGATCAATTCCAACATAATCGCTGTTGACACCCGATGGTCCACCATTTACTACAGCATGCCTGATGGCGATGGTTGCGTTAGCACTTGCTGAAGGTAAAGCATAAGCTTTTCTTTCCCAGTTACCTGAAGTAGTTGCTTCAAAATCATCTAACATCACCCAGTTTACATCTTCAGGTAAAGTAGCTCCTGTGGGGTTATACATTACTTTGACAGAATCAGGAAAAGTAGATCCCGGAGAAGCTTGTACATAAAAAGAAAGTGAATCACCAGCCGAAACACTTACAGCAGGTAATACAAGCCAGTTGTCAACATCGTTAGCACCAGTTACTGAGTTATAGCTCGAACCTACGTAACCAGAATCAGGACCATTGTAAGCCACGAAAATAGCACCCTCACCTTGTAACCACTCAGGTAACAAACCAGCCGGACCTCCGCCTCTGTAATAAGTTGCATATCCTCTGGCAACCAATCCTGCAACAGTATTGTCACCATCCATATTATCAGTGAAAATGATGGCTGCCGGATTAATGGGAACAACTGTTTTCTTCAGCAGATGATTAATCTTGTTAGGATTAAACACATGCCCTGGACGATGTTTGTTAATCTGAGCAAAGGAAGATCCTTTTATCAGCAATAACATAATTAATAATAAAGTAGATTTTTTCATACTCATTTGTTTTTAGTTTTTGATTTTATTTAATAATTTATTTAGAGTTAAAGGGATGAATGTTATAAAGCATAAATTATATGCCAGCACAAATTTATTTTTTTATGTGGATAAATATCCCAAAATTATTATTCCTTTAGAAATGATTTAAATCATAATGAAAAATTTTCAGTAGACTAAGAGCATGTTTAAATTTCATTTAATAGATATATTTCGCTCGTTTTACCTCTAATCCCTAAAGGGGTATTGTTGCGTACAAATGCAGCAGCATTATATAAAATTTAAACAGGCGCTAAGTTTGCTTGTGATTTCAGTAGAGTTACTAACAATGCCCGGTTAAAATATACCTTATACTTTTAAAAATTAGCTATAACTTCTATTGTAGTTTCGACAAAAATTAAACCCAGAAATGAAAAAACTAATATTAAAAAGCTTTGCAGGAATTACCTTATTAATTTCCATGATGACAGGCTGTGGTCCTGATTATAAAATGGAAGTAGAACGCATGATGCGCGAACGTGATAGTTTAATGTCTGTTTATGATGCAAAAGATTCAGCGATTACCGGCTATATGAATGATATCAATGAAATTCAGGCGAGCCTTGATAGTCTTACTTTACAGGAAGAAATTCTTCAACGCAACACAACTAATGATCCTGAAGCAAGTAAGGATGCTAAAGTAAAAGCTAAAGAACAGATTGAAGCCATACGTCAGGTAATAGCGAATAATAAAAAGAAACTGGCAGAACTTCAAAGCCGTTTAAAAAAGAGCAGCGCTAAAATGGCGCAACTGGAAAAGATGGTTGAATCGCTCAACCAACAACTTGCATTGAGAGATTCAAGCATTGTTACATTGAATGCCCAGATAGTTACATTGAATGACAATATCGGTACTATGCAAACTCAAATGGACACTATGCGTCAGGAAGATCAGCGCAAAGCAGCGGTAATAACAGATAAAATAAATAAGCTTAATACTGCCTATTATACTATTGGCACTTATAAAGAATTGCGCGATAAAAAAGTACTTTCCAAACAAGGTGGGTTTTTAGGATTAGGCAAACAAAAACAAATGGTGCCTGATTTCAGCCAGGATGCCTTTACTCAGATTGATGTTACATCAACAAAAACAATTGCTTTGAATGGTAAGGATGCCAAAGTGGTAAGCACTCATCCAAATGGATCTTACAGGATTCAAAAAGAAAACAAAACGGTTAAAAGCATTGAGATAACAGATCCTGAAAAATTCTGGAAAGCTTCTAAATATTTAGTAGTAGTTACAGAGTAAATTATTGGATTTATTTTATGTGAAAAAGCCGGAGTAATTTTGCTCCGGCTTTTTATTTTACAAAAAAAAATTAAATACCTGCTAATAATGGTTTCAGGCTTATCACAACATTTTCTTCTATACGTTGATAAATGTTTTGAGAATTGATTCGTTGAAAAGCATTTCCCGTTATTTTTTCATAAAGCTCAATGTAACGTTCACTAATCTGGTTTACAAAATCATCATTAAATTCAGGAATCTGCTGACCTTCCAGACCCTGAAAATTATTTCTGATCAGCCATTGGCGCAAAAATTCTTTTGAAAGCTGTCGCTGAGGTTCTCCCTCGCTCTGTCTTTCTTCATAACCTTCAGCGTAAAAATATCTTGACGAGTCAGGAGTATGAATTTCGTCAATTAAAAAAATCTTATCGTTCGCATTTCCAAATTCGTATTTTGTATCTACCAGAATCAATCCTTTCTCAATTGCCATCCTGCTTCCTCTTTCATATAAAGCACGTGTATATTTTTCCATCTTCTCATATTCCTTTTCAGGAACAATGTTTTGTGCAATAATTTCTTCGCGCGAAATATCTGTATCATGTCCTTTATCACTTTTTGTAGTCGGTGTGATAATGGGCTCGGGAAACGGATCATTCTCACGCATTCCATCTGGCATGGCCACTCCGCAAATAGTTCTTAATCCGGATTTATACTCTCTCCATGCATGACCTGTCAGGTATCCTCTGATAACCATTTCAACTTTATAAGGTTTACACAAAACACCTACCGTAACATTTGGATCAGGAACATCAATCACCCAATTCTGACAAATGTCTTTTGTTGATTCATGAAAGTAAGCAGCCAGCTGATTAAGCACTTGTCCTTTATAAGGAATGGGTCGGGGCATTACCACATCAAATGCAGAAACCCTATCGCTCACCACCATCACCATCAGTTTGTCATCAATGATATATACATCGCGAACTTTACCATGATAAACAGCTGTTTGTTTTGGAAAGATAAATTGAGTTTCAGTTATACAGTTTTCAATCGGAAGCACGTTATCGTTCATAATTAAAGATTTAATTTAACTGAAAAACTTCAAGCAGAACAAAGATAATTTTAAAACAAACGGTCTTAAAAAAGATATTAACAGGTTATTTATTTCTTCGGTTCACTATCGTGTTTACCATATGCTTGAATAATATCACGTACCAAACGATGTCTCACTACATCACTTTCATCAAGGTGAATAAAGTCAATTCCTTTAATAGATTTTAATAACTTAATGGATTGTATTAATCCGGAAGGCTGATTGCGCGGAAGATCAATTTGAGTAACATCACCGGTCACAATAAATTTTGCAGAAGGTCCCATTCGGGTCAGAAACATTTTTAACTGACTTTCAGTTGCATTCTGCGCTTCATCTAAAATCACATAAGCATGATCCAGTGTTCTGCCACGCATAAAAGCAAGTGGTGCCACTTCAATTATTCCGTTTTCAATATAGGATTGTAATTTTTCTCCGGGAATCATATCATATAATGCATCATATAGCGGTCGCAGATATGGATCAATTTTTTCTTTCATATCACCCGGAAGAAAACCGAGATTTTCTCCGGCTTCCACTGCGGGTCGTGTCAATATTATTCTCCTGATTGCTTTATTCTTCAAGGCACGCACAGCCAATGCAACAGCGGTATAAGTTTTACCGGTACCTGCAGGTCCTATTGCAAATACAATATCATTATGTTCAGTAGATTCAACAAGCTTTCGTTGGTTAGCTGTTTTTGCTTTTACAATCAATCCATTCGGACCATGCAGCAACACTTCCTTCGAGCCTTCAAGATTTTTAGTCACTTCTACAGTGTTTCCATTAAGCAGATGTTCGACATCATGTGCATTTAGTTTTCCGTGATCCTGAAAATAAGCAACCAGCCGGTTAATCTTTTCCATTAAAAGACTTATCTGCGATTCATCGCCTAAAATTTTTATTTCGTTGCCACGGGAAACAATTTTTAATGCAGGAAATTTTTTTCTGAGCAGTTCAAGATTTGCATCGTTGACACCGTAAAAATCAACTGCGTTTGCAAATTCAATTGGAATAATGATTTCTTTCAAATTGTGTAGGATATATTTTGTTTTACGATCAAAGTTAAAAATAGTTTATTATTCGTTAATAAAATAATAGCTAATCAATTTTTATTCCGAAATTTTATTTTGGTAAAACAGAAAAAAATAAAATTTCTCATATTTGTTAGCAACAGCATAGATTACTTTTTTTAATCCCTACTTTTGCTTCTTATTTATCATGAAACAATATCTCGATTTACTTCAGCACGTGCTTGCTAATGGCGCGCGCAAACAAGACCGCACAGGAACAGGAACTGTAAGTGTTTTCGGTTACCAGATGCGCTTTAATCTTGCAGAAGGATTTCCTTTGCTTACTACTAAAAAGCTGCATACAAAATCCATCATACATGAATTACTTTGGTTTTTAAAGGGAGACACTAATATTGATTATCTAAAAAAAAACGGAGTAACCATCTGGGATGACTGGGCTGATTCGAATGGAAACCTCGGTCCTGTTTACGGACATCAATGGAGATCATGGAGCACTGCAGATGGAAAAACGATTGACCAGATAACTCAGGTTATTGAAACGATAAAAAAAAATCCTGATTCACGCAGAATGATTGTGAGTGCTTGGAATGTGGGAGATATTGATAAAATGAAATTACCACCATGTCATGCATTGTTCCAGTTTTATGTTGCCAACGGAAAATTAAGTTGCCAGCTTTACCAACGCAGCGCGGATATTTTTCTTGGAGTTCCGTTTAATATTGCTTCGTATGCATTGCTTACCTGCATGATTGCCCAGGTGTGTGGATTGAAACCGGGAGAATTTATACACACTTTAGGTGATGCTCATATTTATTCCAATCATTTTGATCAGGTAAATCTTCAGCTTTCACGTACACCGCGACCGCTGCCAACACTGCAGATGAATCCACTCGTGAAAAATATTTTTGATTTTAAGTACGAAGATTTCTTTATTTCCAATTACAATCCCCATCCTCACATCAAAGCGGTTGTTGCAGTTTAAAATAAAGTCGAATCAAGAGTTAAATCAGCGTATTAATTAAATTCTTAATTCTGCATTCTTATTTTTATTTCTTAATTCTTAATTACCCCCTATGTTACTTTCCCTCATAGTTGCAGTTGCCAAAGGCAATGTTATCGGTGGTGATAATAAATTGCTGTGGCATCTTCCTGCTGATCTGAAACATTTTAAAAATGTAACGATGGATCACACCATTATTATGGGAAGAAAAACTTTTGAATCAATTGGTAAGCCTTTACCCGGAAGAAAAAATATTGTCGTAACTCGCCAGGATGATTACCAAGCTAATGGTTGTACTGTTGTAAATAATTTGCAGGAAGCAATTAACAGTTGTGAAAAAGAAGAAGAAGCTTTTATCATCGGTGGTGCAGAAATTTTCCGTCAATCAATACCTGCGGCTGATAAAATTTATCTCACGCGTATTGATCATGCATTTGATGGAGATGTGTTTTTTCCTAACCTAAACTTTTCAGAATGGAAGTTAGTAAAATATGTAAAGTATCATGCTGACGAAAAAAACAAATACGAGTATTCTTTTGCTGAGTATCAGCGGCAGTAATCAGTTGACAATTGAAAGTGGAGAGTGGATAGTTTTGTTTGCGTAAGCCGAAATTGTCAACTGTCCACTTTCAATTGTCAACTACTAAGCTACCTTCAACTGATTAATATTAGTCTTACCCAACTTCTCCATAGCGTAATCAAGTGTAATCTCAAATTCTTTAATGTTTTTGCCGGAAGGAACTTCAAACATTGCATCGAGCATGATGGCTTCACAGATGCTGCGTAAACCTCTTGCTCCAAGCTTGAATTCTATCGCTTTGGTAACGATATAATCCAAAACAGCATCGTCATAAACCAGCTTAATGTGTTCCATTTCAAATAGCTTTTGATATTGTCGCATCAAAGCATTTTTTGGCTCTGTTAAAATAGCCCGAAGCGAATCCTGATCTAACGGGCTCAAATGTGTGATGACAGGTAAACGACCGATCAACTCAGGTATCAAACCAAAACTTTTTAAATCAGCAGGACTGATGTATTGATAAATATTGTCTTTATCAATACTTGCACGATCACCTTTTTTAGAAAAACCTAAGGAGTTCGCATTTAATCTGCGTGAAATTATTTTTTGAATACCATCAAAGGCACCACCGCAGATAAATAAAATATTATGCGTGTTTACCGGAATCATTTTTTGCTCCGGATGCTTGCGTCCTCCCTGTGGTGGAACATTGATGATGGTGCTTTCTAAAAGTTTCAATAAACCTTGCTGTACACCTTCACCTGAAACATCACGGGTGATAGAAGGATTATCGCCTTTGCGGGCAATCTTGTCAATCTCATCAATATAAACAATTCCTCTTTCAGCAAGTGAAACATCATAATCTGCAGCCTGTAATAAACGTGTTAAAACACTTTCAACATCTTCACCCACATAACCTGCTTCAGTAAGAACAGTTGCATCAGCAATGCAAAACGGAACTTTCAACATACGTGCAATAGTGCGTGCAAGCAATGTTTTTCCGGTTCCTGTTTCACCCACCATGATGATGTTTGATTTGTCAATCTCTACCTCATCCCTGTGTGCTTTTTGTTTATGCAATAATCTTTTATAATGATTATATACAGCAACGGCAATTACTTTCTTTGCTTCATTCTGCCCGATCACATATTCATCTAACAGTTTTTTTATTTCGATCGGCTTTGGCAACGTAAGCGGAGTACCAATAGTGTTTTTCAGTTTATGGTCACTTTCATCACCAATGATCTGTTGTGCCTGGGCAACACACTGATCGCAGATGTGTCCGTTAACTCCGGCAATCAATACATTAACTGCACTCTTATCGCGTCCGCAAAAGGAGCAGATTATTTCAGAATTGTTCTTTTTCACTTTTTGAGAATTAAAGGATTAGGATATACCTAAATTTTTTGTAAAGATACGGACGATTACAGATAATAACATAAAAAAATTGTCCATACTTACCTGTTGATAAGCATGGACAATTGTGAAATTATTAAACTTTTTATTTGGTTATTTTTTGCTTTTTAGGAAGCCCTACTCTTTTTAATATTTCATTCGCCTTGTCAACTTTATCCTGAAAGATGGGCATTTTTTTAAACTTCTCCAGGGAGTTATCAATTATGACAATCGGTGTTTTGCTTTTATTGAGTTGTTTGATATTCATAATTCAAATTTAGTGTTTTTTCCTGTTAGCAAGAAAAGCTTCATACTCAATTTCTTTTTCAAAGGTTTCCCAATTATCTTTTAATAAGCCATAAATATGAAAGTCTTTTTTTATTTCGTCAATATATTTTGATATTCCCATTCTATAAAGCCGTGTGCGTGACTTTGTACTTCCTGTAGCTAAGATAAATGCTTCAGGATATTTATCTGTGAAAGCAAATAGCGTAGCCACAACTGTTGCCAAAATTTTTTCTCTATCTCCATTATTGGATATTACATTGTCATTTATTTCTCCTGTTAAAGTATTTTTATCACCAAAGGCAAGATTATAAAGACCTTTAAGATTGGTTTCGCTAAACTTTACAAGTTTTGGAATTTGCCCTTTCGATCCTCCGCTGATAAACTTAAAAAACAGTTAAATCTTTTGTTAAATCTTTTTCTGCTTTTAGCTGATATTTTGGCAATTTCATATTAGGTCTTTAAATACAACTGTCCATATTCAAATAATGGAACATGGACAGTGGTGAGAAAAAAATATTTCTTATTTAGCTTTAGTGCGTGTAAGCACTTCATCAATCATACCGTAATCTTTGGCTTCCTGGGCTGTCATCCAGTAATCACGATCAGAATCTTTCCAAACTGTTTCATAATCTTTACCTGAATGATTTGCAATGATCTCATAAAGCTCTTTCTTAAGCTTCTGAATTTCACGCGCTGTGATTTCAATATCAGATGCCTGTCCTTCTGCTCCTCCCATTGGCTGATGTATCATTACACGTGCATGTTTTAACGCACTGCGTTTTCCTTTTGTTCCTGAACATAATAAAACTGCAGCCATACTTGCAGCCATACCTGTGCAAATCATAGCCACATCCGGTTGTACATATTGTATGGTATCATAAATTCCAAGACCAGCATACACAGATCCACCCGGACTATTTACATATAAAGTGATATCACGTTTTGCATCAGAAGATTCAAGAAATAATAACTGTGCCTGAATGATATTGGCAACATAATCGTTGATACCAACACCAAGAAAAATAATACGATCCATCATCAATCTCGAAAAAACATCCATCTGTGCTACATTCATCTGGCGCTCTTCAATGATAGTGGGAGAAATATAATCTGCATACACCGAATTGATGTAACCATGCAAGCCTGCACTACTCATACCACGGTGTTTAACTGCGTACTTTGTAAATTCTTTTGTGAAATCCATAATTGTTTTATTTAGTTAGTCCTTTTACTGTGTTTTTAAACCAATTGTTTCAAAACTTAAAACATCAAATGTTAAACCTTAAACTTTTTATTGTTCGTGATGATGTTCATGCTGATGATCACGCATCATTTGTCCAAACTCTTCGTGCGTTAATTTCCTGGTTTCTTTAGATACGATTTGATTCAGGTATTCAAACACTTTGCGTGAACTGATGTTTTCAGCAGCACGTTCAACTGAATCTTCTTTAGCGAGATACCCTTTTACTGTTTCCTGTAATTTCTCTTCTGTTAACATGTGAGCCTGTCCATATCTCACAAACTGATCAATGATAAGATTGCGGGCATAAGCTTCAATCTCTTCATTGGTGACCTCCATATTATTATCACGGAAAATTTTTGTTTCAATTAACCGCATTTTTAAATCATGTGCGTAGTGTTTGTATTCTTTACCAAGTTGCTCTTCGGTAATTTTTTTATTCGTTTGCATTAACCAACGCTTCAGAAACTCATCAGGCAGATTAATGTTCATCTCATTCAAAAAATAATCTTCAAGGTCATGCTTTAGTTTATGCTCACTTTCGTGACGATAGGACTGAGCAATCTCTTCACGAATCTTTTCACGAAACTCTTCTTCCGTTTTTACATTTCCTTCTCCATAAACTTTGTCAAATAATTTCTCATTGATTTCTGCTTTGGCAACTTTATGAATCTGATCTATCGTAAATCGAAAATTGTGATTGTGATCTGAAGCATCTTTTTCTTTTAATCCCAAAAGGTATTTAACTTCTTCCTTACTGCCAATTGCAGCAACTGGATTAAAATCAACACTGTCACCAATCTTTTTATTAATTAATTGCGCTTTCACTTTAGCGTCAGAAATTTTATCAATCAGCAAATACGCTTTATTAGTAATGCCACCTTCTTTCAATTCACCATTATCATTCAACTCTTCTACTTTAACAAATACGGAAGAATCTGCATCTGTAATCTCAGGATTAAGATAATCACCATGCTGTTTTTGCAGACGTTCAATCTCTTCGTTTATAGTTTTATCGTCAACCGAAATTTCATAATAAGTAAAAGTCTTAGCCGGTGGAAGTGTTAAATTAATTTGAGGAGCCAATCCCATCTCAAAAGCAAATTCAAAATCTTCAGGATTCTCCCAGTTCATTTCAAAATCGTTCTCAGGCTTTGGAAGAGGAGCACCCAGTAAATTAAGCTTTTGTTCACTGATGTATTTATCTACTGATTCAGCCACTAAACGGTTTAATTCATCAGCCAGCAATGCTTTACCGTACATCTTACGAACCATACCAACAGGTACCATTCCCGGACGGAAACCAGGCATACTCACTTTCTTTGAATACTTTTTTATAGCATCATCCACCGGAACTTTATAATCTTCCGGTTTCAATTGTATTTTCAAAACAGCATTTAAATCGTCAATCTTTTCTTGTGTAATGTTCATTTCTTTTAGTTTACGGTTTACAGTTTACGGTTTACAGTTTTAGTCGCTCTCGAAGCCAACCGTAAACTGTAAACTGTAAACCGAGGAGTGCGGATGAATGGACTCGAACCCCCACGCCCTGCGGCACCAGATCCTAAGTCTGGCTCGGCTACCAATTACGACACATCCGCCTCTGTTCAGATTTTTTAAACAGGCGGCAAAAATAGGATATTTTTTGAAGCCAGTTTTGTGTTTCTTATCCATCTATTTTTGATCACTCGAAATTAATTTTATGTACATCATCAATCCAAAAGAAATAAAGCCACAGGAATTTCATGCATATATGTTAGGAGCGATTGCTCCACGTCCTATTGCATTTGCGAGTACAATTGATAAAAATGGAAATCCGAACCTGAGCCCTTTCAGTTTTTTTAATGCCTTTGGCAGTAATCCTCCTTTGGTAATATTCAGTCCTGCTTTGCGCGGAAGAGATGGCGCTACTAAAAACACATTGGATAATGTGCGTGAAGTGGGTGAAGTGGTAATTAATGTGGTTACTTATGATATGGTTCAACAGGCATCATTGGCAAGCACTGAATATCCTAAAGGAGTTAATGAATTTGTTAAAGCAGGTTTTACACCAGAACCTTCTCATTTGATAAAACCATTTCGCGTTAAGGAATCGCCTGTTCAGATGGAATGTA
Organism: Bacteroidota bacterium; assembly: GCA_031363705.1. Classification (GTDB taxonomy): domain Bacteria; phylum Bacteroidota; class Bacteroidia; order AKYH767-A; family OLB10; genus JANLUX01. Next base: position 19,804 of record JANLUX010000091.1, on the reverse strand, counting down.
AAGTGCGTGAAATAATCCAGACCGGAACTTATGGTGGCGCTGCAATGCTTGTGATATGCGAAATATTATTAATGCATATTAAAGAAGAAGTATTAAACGAACAAGGTAAAATTGACCAGGCAAAAATTGATTTGGTTGCACGAATGGGTGGTGATTATTATTCACGCAGTGCAAGGGGAATATTCATTGTTCCCAAACCGAATACTAAGATTGGGATAGGTATTGATCAACTACCTGAACAAATACGCAACAGCACTATTCTTACAGGTAATGATCTTGGTATGCTTGCCAATGTTGAGCAATTACCCTCTGAGGAAGAGATGACAGAATTTAAAAAAGATACCTCCGTACAAAAATTAATAGCAGCATTAAAAGATGATGCAAAAAATAAAATTACAGTGCAACATATAGCTGCACGAGAGCTTTTAGCAGCTAATAATATTAGTGAAGCATGGAAAGTATTAATGCTATGAACTGTTTTTCCCTCGTAAAAAAATTTTTCGATTACATTTTCTCCTCGTAAAAACATGATTCTCCGAGAGTAATTAACATTATCGTATTGTTAATAACCACATAATTGAAGATTTGATTCATCATTGATAACAGTGCTGAAAGCCGGTACCAGAGCCAGTTTCAATAACTTTATATAAACACATAAACATTGTTTTCCCTCTGAAAACCATGTTTTATGTATTGTTGATAAGTCGTGTTTCCTCTCGTAAAAAATGGTTTTTAGCAATGTACATTTATCCCACTAAAATCTTAAAAATGGCAACTAAAAAATCAGCAAAGAAAGGCGGAGCTAAAAAATCCGCTAAAAAAGCTCCTGCTAAAAAAGGCGGAGCAAAGAAAGCAGCGAAGAAAGCTCCTGCTAAAAAAGCTCCTGCTAAAAAGAAAGCAGCTCCTAAAAAAGCAAAGGCAGCTGGTCCTAAAGTAAAAAGGACTCCTAACGCAGCATTTATGCGTCCAATGAACATCAGCAGCTCATTAGCTGAAGTAGTAGGCAGCAAACCAATGCCACGCACTGAAGTTGTTAAAAGAGTGTGGGAGTACATTAAGAAAAACAATCTGCAGGATCCAAAAGAGAGGCGTAACATTAACGCTGATCAGAATCTGCAAAGAGTTTTTGGCGGAAAGAAAACAGTTAGCATGTTTGAGATGACTAAACTCATCAATAACCAATTGAGCTAATTACTTTCTTTGTTTAAGAAAAAAATCCCGCCTTATCGCGGGATTTTTTATTTGTAATTGATTGAATGAAAATGTCATTCAACAGATAAAACTTAACTCATAAATTTTTCCATCACATCCCTGCTGACTCCTGTAAAAGAAAATCCTCCGTCATGAAAAAGATTTTGCATGGTTACCATACGTGTGAAATCAGAAAACATGGTAACACAATAATCAGCACAGGCTTCAGAACTTGCATTACCTAAAGGGGACATTGCATCAGCATAATTAAAAAATGCATCAAAGCCTTTTACTCCGCTTCCTGCAGTTGTTTTAGTTGGTGACTGTGAAATAGTATTGACACGTACTTTATTTTTTTTGCCATAATGATAACCATAGCTGCGTGTAATGGATTCAAGCAATGCTTTTGCATCAGCCATCTCACCATAATCAGGAAACACACGTTGAGAAGCAATATATGTTAAAGCAACCACTGAACCCCATTCACTAATTGCATCTTTACTCATGCAGGTTTGCAACAAACGATGCAATGAAATAGCAGAAATGTCAAGGGTCTTTTTCATAAACTCATAATCAGATTCATTGTATGCTTTTCCTTTACGGATATTCAATGACATTCCAACTGAATGCAAAATAAAATCGAGCTTCCCTCCCAGTGCTTCCACACTTTTATCAATCAGGTTTTCCATATCTGCATTGATGGTAACATCTGCCGGAATTACCTGCGCTTTACATTCTTCAGCAAGCTGGTTGATTGCGCCAAGACGCATTGCAACCGGAGCATTTGTAAGTGTAAACATTGCACCTTCAGCGTGGCATCGTTGTGCAACTTTCCATGCAATTGAATTAGGATCTAATGCACCGAATATGATTCCGCGCTTTCCTTTAAGTAAGTTATAAGACATAGGATTTTTATTACGTGAACAAAAATAACTTTTCTAAGTTATCTGCTAAAAACTAAGTAACTCCTTCGCATTTTCCATTGCAGCGTCTGTTAACTTTTCTCCGCTCAGCATTCGTGCAATTTCTTTCACACGTTCGTTCTTATTTAATTTATTAATTCCGGTGCGAACTGTTTTACCTGATTCTTCCTTATAAACAACATAATGCACATCACCTTTACTTGCTATCTGTGGCAAGTGTGTTATTGCAATCACCTGGTGTTTTTCAGATATCCTTTGCATCATCACTCCCATCTTTGAAGCTGTTTCTCCCGATATACCTGTATCAATTTCATCTAATACAATAGTTGGTAACGAAGTGAGTTGTGCTATCAAAGATTTAATACTTAACATTAATCTTGATAATTCACCACCTGATGCAACTTTATTCAGCTCCTTATAAGTAACTCCTTTATTGGCTGAAAACAGGAATATGATTTTATCAATTCCATTGGTACCGAAATTTTCTTTATCAGCAATATCCTGTTGAATTTTTAAAACTGCATTAGGCATTGCAAGATTTGTCAGCATCTCTTTTATTGAACTTTCAATTTTTGGAATTGCTTTAGTGCGATTTGCTGAAATCGTTTCTGCGGTTTTTCTTAATTGTAAAATAATATTACTTAATTCTTTTTCAAGCTGAACAATTTTATCTTCCAAAGAGCCAATTCCTTGCAGCTTAATTTCAATCTCATTTTGGAGTGCGATTAATTCCTCAACAGAATTTACATGATGCTTTTGCTGTAAACGGTAAATAACATTCAGTCGCTCATTAATAATTTCTGCACGCTGCGGATTTAATTCTAACTTTTGTTCTGCCAATGCAATTTCATCTGCTATATCTTTTATTTCAACCACACTTGATTTCAAACGTTGTGACAGATATTCTAATTTAACATCATATTTAGTAAGATGCGAAATGAGATTTAGTACAGATGCTAATTGATCAACCAGATTAATTTCGCCTTCTGTTAAAGCGGTTGTTGCAGCTGCAAGCGTGGTTTGAATTTCTTCTGCATGTGTAAGCAACGATAATTCTGTTTCTAATTTTTGTTGCTCGTTAGCTTCGAGTTTTGCTTCATCTAATTCATTAAACTGGAATTGCAAATAATCAAGATCAAGTTTTGATTGCTTCTCTTTTTCTTTAAGATCATCAAGCTCTTTTTTCAGATTTGAATAGCTTACATATAAAGTGTGATATTTTGTAAGCAGGTTTTCATGTTTTGCAAAAGCATCCACTACACCAAGTTGAAATGTACTATTGCTCAATGTTAAGGTTTCATGTTGCGAATGAATATCAACTAATGAAGCGCCCAGTTGTTTGAGCTGCGAAAGATTTACAGGAGTGTCGTTTATGAACGCACGCGATTTTCCCTCTGCATTAATTTCTCTTCTTAAAACAGTTTCGTCAGCAAAATCCAATTCGTTGGATTCAAAAAAACTATTGAGATTATAATTGCTGATATCAAAAACACCTTCAATGATGCATTTCTTTTGTTTGTTCAGCAACACACCTGAATCAGCCCGTTCACCTAAAATTAAAGCAAGTGCTCCGAGTAAAATTGATTTACCAGCACCGGTTTCTCCGGTAACAATGGTAAGTCCTTTGCTGAAATCAATATCCAGTTCATCAATTAAAACATAATTATGAACTGTGAGGCGATGAAGCATTGAATGATTATGTAATTTGTTTTTTGCGAAATTAAAGTTTCGCTCGTAAATAAAAAATTAAAATGGGCTTGTCATGTTGAGAAGTCATTTTGGCTTTAAACGAAACATTAACCATTGTTGCTTTACTACTCTTCAATTAAGAAATTTAAGGAGGCTTTAATCAAAAGAATTCCTCGCAGCTTGCTGCGGGGTGGCTATATGTATTATGTTTGAATTTTATTTTTTGAAACATTTTATAAAGTGATTGAAATTAATTATACGTTTGATGCTTAAAACCAAATCATCATGAAAAATTTATTTACCCCTCCCCGCGTTTTACCGGTCATTGTTAGTATCGTTTTTCTTTTTACGCATCAACTTTTATTTGCACAGCAACTAACTGTAACCCTCACAGCATCCAACCACAATAACTATAACATCAGTTGTTTTGGAATGCATGATGGCAGCATAACTGCAACTGCTGCCGATGGAACTCCACCTTACACTTACCAATGGAGCAACAAAGAAACCACGCAAACAATAGCGAACCTTGCAGCAGGTTATTATCGTGTAATGGTGCAGGATTATTATGGTGCATCCATAGAAGCAGAAATCACATTAACCGAGCCCGAACCATTCAGAGAAGTTGGGTTAAGCGCTTATACTTATCCCAATGGAAAAAACGTGACGTGTCATTTTTGTTTTGATGGTTCAATTGCTACCAGTGTTGAATCTGGCATTTCGCCTTATAGTTTTCAATGGAGTGATGGAGCAATAACTCAAGACCGAACCGGCATTAATGCCAAACAATATCAGGTTATTGTTACTGATGCCAACGGCTGCACCGTTAGCGGACAAATAGCGCTCACCGCGCCTGACAGGGATGATTGGATGATGGATGGTAATACCAGAACTGACCCTGGTACAAATTACATGGGTACAACGGATGCGCAGGATTAGGTGTTTAAAACTAAAGGGTTGGAAGCATTGAGAATAGATACTTCGCAAACACTAAAGATAAATATGCTCAGCGGTAATGGTGATCGCGATTTATATATTAATAATGCAGGATTAGTTCGTGCAAAAGCCATTCCGGATTGGTCAACAGTTGGTAATAATCTCTCAGGATCATACCCTGCATTTATCGGCACTTTAAATGCTGTGGATTTAATATTTAAAACAGAGGCTGCAAATACAAACATAAATTCGGAAAGAATGCGCATAACCTCCACTGGTCAAGTTGGAATAGGCACTGCTATTATTTCTGCCGGGGTTAAATTAGGAGTTTCAGGCAATTCTTATTTTAACGGAACTACTTATTTAGGCATTGATCCTTCTACCGTTACTCTTGCTACTGGAACAACTCCTTATAAAGTTTTAGTCGGTGGTAAATTAGGAGCCAACGAAATATGGTGCTCAGCAGGCACCCCCTGGCCCGATTATGTATTTAAAGAGGATTATAAGTTAAAATCATTTGATGAACTTGAAACTTTTATTACTAAAGAAAAACACTTGCCGGGATTGCCCTCTGCAAGCGAAATTGCATCACAGGATAAAATTAATTTAGGAGACATGCTTGTCAAGATTCTTGAAAAAACAGAAGAAAATACTTTGTACATTTTGCAATTGAAAAAGCAAAATGATGAATTAAGGAAGGAGAATATTAAATTGGATAAACTTATTTCTAAATGCTATTTAAAATGAAAAAGAAAATTCTAATTGGATGTTTTATATCTTCTTTTCTTATCTCTCAAGGTCAAATCAATATTGGACCTGATATAATAATTTGTCCTTCATGTTTTGTTAGTTGCTCTCCAGAAATAATTTTTGAACAAAAAGAAGATGTCGTTTACATAAGTCCACTTAATAATCAAATCGCTATTGTTGGCAACAATGCTCGTGATATTCCTTTTGCGCAAACTTCAGGAGTATTCATTACAAATGATGGCGGTAATACATGGTTAGAAAATTATAATGTTAGTCAAGTTAGCGGAGACCCGATAGTTTCAATTGATAATAATGGTCAGTTTTATTTTGGAGGATTAACTAACCGCGTAGGCGTTTTTAAATTTGATCAAACTGATTTAAGCAATCCTTTATTGTGGAATTCCCAGTTAATTGATGCAGACGGTACAAGTGATAAGCCACATTTATGGATAGATAACTATTCTGGTTCTAATAAAATTTATTACGGGTACAGTCGTACTTATGCAACTTCAATAACGCAAGTGGTTATAAAAAGAACTGATATTAATAATTTTAATACTTGGTCACCTGAAGTTATAGTTAGCAATACTGTTTCTGGCACTTATGCAAATGTTGGGATAAATATTTGCACAGGACCTCAAGGGCAGGTTTATGCTGTCTGGGCAATTTATGATTTACCTTTTAACAACACCTTTGGAACTAAAGATGAAGATGGATTAGGATTCGCGAAGCTTGATGCAGTTAATTTTCAAATTCAAACTGCTTCACGGTTACCTATAAATACGAGAGGCACAAGAGGCTCTGGTGTTATAAACGGAAGTGGCGTATTGGATGGCAATGAAATTGTTTCCATGCCTACAATGGCTACAAATCAGCAAAACGGACATTTATATATAGTGTGGACAAATATTGGGGTTCCGGGCACAAACACAGGAGACCCTGATATTTATTTTATCAAATCAATTGATGAAGGTGTTACCTGGTCTGCTCCGGTAAGAGTAAATCAGGACACTCCAAATAATAATAAAAATCAATTTTACGCCACCATTTCATGCGATCCAAATACGGGTGTGATTGCAGTGGGCTATCTTGATTCAAGAGACAACCACCCCCTCCGTGATTATTACGTTTCGCTTTCCAATGATGATGGGCAAAATTGGCATGATTACAGAGTGAGCGATGCTTCCTTTGACAACACAGCTGGTAGATCCAATGATTACACTTGGGTTGATGTTAAGAACAATTATGTTATTCCGGTATGGAATGAAAATATTCTTGACCCTACATGTTTAGTTAATTATAACAATGCTTTTACATCTGCATTTACAATCGCATGCCCAAATGATATTAGTAGCATCCTATGTAATCTTAATGAGAATACTTCTCAATTCTATCGTGCATCAAATTCAATAACTGTTGCCGGTAATCCAACTTCTTGTTACTATAATATTTTAGCCACAGGCGGCAATGTGGCTTTTCAAGCGGGTAATAATATTAAATTCGCAGAAGGGTTTCATGCTGAGAACGGATGCACAATGCATGCTTATATAAATACCAATTGCAACTTAGTTGGAAGTTTCAGTAATGGGAGTGGTCAAAGAGTAACACATACAAATAATACTTCATCCGTTTCTAATAGGCAAAATAACAATGAAGTAAAAAATTTCAGAGTTTATCCTAACCCTGCTCAGAATAAAATATACCTCACCTTTAATCTGCAACAGGAAGGACAAACAATTGTAACCCTTAATGATGTATCAGGCAAAGAAATAACAATTTTAAATAAATATTTAGACAATGGCTTTTATAAAACTGAAATTGATTTAACTGAAAATAATTTGAATCCAGGAATTTATTTTCTGAAATTATCTACTAATCATGAAGTCAAGAGCATAAAATTCGCCAAATTAAAATGAAAACAAGAAATTTTTATTTTTTTCTTGTCTTGTTCATTTGGATTCATTATCAATCATTTTCACAATGGAGTAATCTGACAACAAATACATCAGAATTTCTTTTTGGAGAATATTTTTTAAATAATGATACGGGTTTTGTATTTGGCAATACAGTGGTATTAAAAACAACTGACGGTGGAACGAACTGGTCTTCTCCCTCATTGGCAATCTTATCTCAGTTTACAGCAATGAATTTTATAAATGATAATATTGGTTACTTAGTGGGAGACGGGGGATCAATACTTAAAACAATAGATGGTGGCAATAATTGGTTCGCGCAAAATTCACCTGCAAATCAACTTCTCTACGCGGTTGATTTTATTGATTCATTGCAGGGAGTTGCTGTTGGTGAATATGCAACCATTATAAAAACCTTTGACGGGGGGCAAACCTGGGCGCAAATTCCCAGCCCCTATTTGTTTGGCGATTCTTTATTTCATTATGAGTTGAGAACTATTCAATTCATCAATGATTCGACAGCATATGCTGCTGGAGGTCCCTCTGGAGGCACTACCTGCATTTTTATAAAAACAGCGGATGGAGGCAATACGTGGAATATCATTTATGAGTCTTATGATTTTCCTGTTTTTTTGCAGATTGAATTTATTAATGATACATTAGGGTTTGCTTCTGGTTCCTGCCATAATAACAATCCATTTTGTTACCGCTCAAAAATTTTGAAAACAATGGATGGAGGAAATTCCTGGGCGGATGTTTATTTTGATTGGTGCGATGAATTAAGGAGTATTGATATAGTGGGTGATTTCATTTATTCTGTAGGTTATTATTGGGGCGGTTATAATCCAATAATAATTTATTCATCAGACTTTGGTTTGAATTGGAATTATCAAAATGCGCTAAATCTATCATATCCTTACCAAGTTTTTTTTACAGACTCACTCACGGGATATATTGTTGGTGATAGCGGCAAAGTCTTAAAAACAACCAATGGAGGAGTTGGTTTTAATGAAATAACTCCAATTCCCCAATCAATCAATATTTTTCCTAATCCTGTAAAAGGTTATTGCACTATTAAAGTACCGGGATTTCTAAATGCCAGCCTTCTAATCTATGATGTAACTGGTCGAGCTGTTATGATGCAACAAGCTTTTAATACACAAACACAGATTAACGCCTCCTCATTAACACAAGGTATTTACCTTGCAGAAGTAAAAGATGTCAACGGCAGAAGTGTGAAAGGAAAATTGCTGAAGGAATAAAATAATCACCGGGATTGTTTACACACTCAATTACTTCCTGAAAGTATCTTTTGGTATTTACTTGTATTGGATGGATTCACTTCATCCAGCGTAATTTTTGCCTGTGTTTTTATATCAGCTGGAGCGCCTGAAAACATATTTACTACTTCATCAGCTTTGGCATCAAACAAAGCTTGCATCAAGGGTGAGATTGGTTTTTCGCTATGAACTTTTTTTAATCCTTCGATGCTTTCTCCACATGCACGCAAACCTTCATCCTTCTTTTCCCACATTATATCTAAACCCTTACGGTGAAAATTATAATATAACTGGCGGATAGGTTTGTAAATCGGATTGTTAAAATTTTCTGAAACCCAATAACGATTACGGTTATTTGATTCATAGGATTTCCAACCCTTATCTCCGGCATTTTGCATATTAGCAACTATCGCCTGAACTTTTTGATAATAAGGACCACCACCAAGTAATGAATACGAATCGTAATCAACAGCTAAAATCAAATAAGCATAATAAGCTAATACTGCAACGAGATTAGGGTTGCTGCTTGATTCATTAAACTCCAGGTTTTGAAATTCAATATACTGAAATGAAAAATCATCATCTTTAATATTTAGCATTGGTGAATTGTAAGAAGTTTTATAAACCGGTCTGCGGGAAGAAACCTGAATGGTTCCTTTAAACTCAGCTGTAGAAACACGTTCTGTTATTTCTATCTGAATACTGCATTCAATCTTTTCTTCGCTCAGAAATTTATCGCTTGTCCACTTGGTGTTATTGATAAACTCATAAATGGCTTGCTGCAATGTGGTATATATTTTTTTATCACTGCTTTGAATGCGTGGCGTAAGCACCTGCACCTGGCAATTTAATTCCTGTGCATTGGCAATGATAAATGAGCAAAGCAGTATTAATAATAAGAATAACTTACGCATTATAAAGATGAATTATTTCGTTAACGATATCACGGGCAACCTCAGTTTTTGATTTCAAATCAAAGCGGGTGATATTTTTTTGTTTATCAATAAGAGTTATTTTGTTTGTGTCGCCACCAAATCCTGCACCTTCATCTTCCAGCGTGTTCACTACAATCAAATCTAAATTTTTACGCTGTAGTTTATCCATCCCATGCTTTATTGCATCTTCTGTTTCAAGAGCAAAACCCACCAGCAATTGCTTAGCTTTTTTTGCCTTACCCATCTCTGATAAAATATCCACAGTGTCTTTTAGCTGAATGGAATTGACACCCGGTGCTTTTTTTATTTTCTGATTTGCAGAAATTTCAGGAGTAAAATCTGCAACAGCAGCACTCATGATGCTGATATCACTTTTTGGAAATTCTTTCATGCACGCATCATGCATATCATGCGCACTTTCTACTCCTATATAATGAAGGTGCGATGGTTTTGATAAATTATTCGGTCCTGCAATTAATGTAACCTCTGCTCCTCTTCGTGCTAATTCATCAGCAATAGCAAAACCCATTTTACCTGATGAGTGATTGCTTATGTAACGCACAGGATCAATATGTTCATGCGTAGGTCCGGCAGAAACAAGCACACGTTTGCCCTTTAACTGTGATGCATGATTAAAAAAATTTTGAATATGCTGCATTATACTTTCGGGTTCTTCCATCCTACCCTCTCCTGTTAATCCACTTGCCAGATCACCATTTGCAGGACCTACAATCAGATTGCCAAACGTTTTTAATTCTTTAATATTTTGCTGTGTGGAAGGATGCAGATACATATCATGATCCATTGCAGGCACAATCATAACCGGGCATCGTGCAGAAAGATAAACCGCATTTAACAAATTATCACATAATCCATGAGCACATTTTGCAATGGTGTTAGCAGAAGCAGGTGCAATCAACATTAATTCAGCCCAAAGACCTAATTCCACATGATTGTTCCAGGTCGAATCATCCTTAACCATTTCAATCAGTACAGGATTCGCGCTAAGCGTAGATAAAGTAAGCGGGGTTATAAAAGCAGAAGCAGAAGTGGTCATTACGACTTTCACTTCTGCTCCTTCCTTTTTTAATAAGCGGCAAAGATGCGCTGCTTTGTAAGCTGCGATGCTGCCGGTAACACCGAGCACTATTTTTCTGCCGGCTAATTGCATTGATTAAAACGAATCCGGATTTTCCTTAGCAGGATTACGGTGATAAATTTTTCCGTCCAGGTATTCCTGCACTGCAATCAAAGTTGGTTTTGGTAACCGCTCGTAGTGTTTAGAAATTTCAATCTGCTCGCGATTCTCGAAAATTTCTTCAAGATTATCGCTTGCAGTTGCAAACTCTGACAACTTATCATTTAACTCTTCTTTTAATTCCGCAGAAATATGATTTGCTCTTTTTGACATGATAGCGAGCGTTTCATAAATGTTTCCTGTTTTCTCTTCAAAATTCACGAGGTCTCTCGTAACTGTGGTGTTTGCCGATGATTTGAATGATGCCATTTTTTATTTAAGTAATGAAATTATTAATATTTATGGAATGATACTTAAGAAAGTACATTGCAAAGATATAATATAAAAGTGTACCTATATATTAAGGAGTGGTACTCACAGTATCCTTTTCCTGTTTTTCTTTAAGGGCAGCCTGGGCTCCGGTATATATCTTTTCTGCATCACGCAGATATTTGCTTTGCGGATAAGCATCTATCAGCTTAAAATAATTTTCCTGTGCTAACTTATATCTCTCAGCTTGTTTGCCTTCTACACTTTTCTGCGCATAGATATAAGATGATTTAAGTGCAAGAAATAAAGCTTCTTCACGATAAGTGGTACTTGGAAAATCTATAAGAACATTTTCAAATGCAACAACAGCTGCTTTATAATTTTCTGTTTTATAATAAAGCTTTGCATTGTTGAATGCCTTGGTTTCAATTTTATAGCGAAGCTCATCTATCAATCGGTTCGATTCTTCAACACGTGTACTTTTCGGATACTTGTTAATGAACAATTGAAATTTTTCTATTGCATCTAAAGTATTTGTCTGATCTAAACTTGGTATCGGTGAATCCAGATAATAACAATAGGCATGCATGAATTGCATTTCTTCTGCATACTTGCTGTTAGGATAAGTCTGCACAAAATTATTAAAGTGATAAGCAGCCATTGCATAATCACCGGTATAGTAATTTGAATAAGTATAATAATAATAAGTCTGCTCGCCTTTTGTTGTTCCTTTATAAACAGAAATTAATTCTTCAAGCAACTGCAATGCGCGGTAATAATCCTTCTTTTGAAAATACTTTTCTGCATACTCATATTTTTTTTCCATGTCAGTTCCTTTCAGCACACGCTGATATTTACTGCACGAAATAAAAATCATCGCAACAGAAATTAACAATGCAAAATATTTTTTCATTTATGTTTTTTGTTTTTGATAAAAAGAAAATAAATAAATTTTCTCTCGTAAAATGCGTTGCAAATGTATGTATTAAAAGTGAATGTGATGTTCATCATTTGATCATGCAGGTTAACAACGAAGTGTTGAAAACATTATTGTTGCAAGTGTTTGATTGAATATTTTTGTGCAGATATTTCGCTCACAATTTCGAGGGCTTCAAAATATCAAAACGAAAATCGTAAATCAGAAAACGAAAATCGCGAAACAAAAAAAATCGAAATTAAAAAAAACAAAAAATTAAAATGAAAGACATCTTTGAAAAAATCGAGCAGAACAGAGGCCCGCTCGGTATGCATGCGAAAGATGCGCATGGTTATTTTACATTTCCAAAGTTAGAAGGAGATATTTCAAACAAAATGATTTTTCGTGGAAAGGAAAAATTAGTTTGGAGTTTGAATAATTATTTAGGATTGGCAAATCATCCTGATGTGCGTAAAGCTGATGCTGATGGTGCAAAGGAATTTGGTTTGGCATTGCCGATGGGTGCACGCATGATGAGTGGCAACAGTAATTATCATGAGCAACTTGAAAAAGAACTTTCCACATTTATGCAAAAGGAAGATACCATTTTGCTGAATTTCGGTTATCAGGGAATGGTGAGTGCGATTGACAGTTTGGTTGACCGTCATGATGTGATCGTTTATGATTCAGAAGCTCACGCATGTATCATTGATGGTTTGCGTTTGCACATGGGTAAGCGATTTGTTTATCCGCACAATGATATTACTTCTTTAGAAAAACAATTAGAACGCGCAACTAAATTGGTTGAAGAAACCAATGGTGGAATTCTTGCTATAACAGAAGGCGTTTTCGGAATGAGTGGAGATATGGGTAAGCTTGCGGAAATTGTAAAGTTGAAATCCAGATTCAATTTCCGTTTGTTTGTGGATGATGCACATGGTTTCGGCACAATGGGAAAAACAGGAGCCGGTGTTGGTGAGCATCAAAATTGCCAGGATGGTATTGATGTTTACTTCGGCACGTTTGCAAAATCAATGGCATTGATCGGTGCATTCATTTCGAGTGATGAACAAATTGTGGAATATCTCCGTTATAATATGCGTTCGCAGATTTTCGCAAAATCATTGCCGATGCCTTGTGTAATCGGTGCATTGAAACGTCTGGAAATTTTAAGAAGTCAGCCTGAATTGAAAGATCGTTTGTGGAAAATTGTAAATGCTTTGCAAAGCGGTTTGAAAAAAGCAGGATTTGAAATAGGTAAAACAGAATCACCTGTTACTCCTGTTTATTTAAATGGAACCATTCCTGAAGCCACCAATCTCATTCTTGATCTGAGAGAAAATTACGACATCTTCTGTTCAATGGTAGTTTATCCGGTAGTACCAAAAGGAATTATCATGTTACGATTAATTCCCACAGCGGTTCACACACTGGAAGATGTTGAATATACCATCAAAGCATTTAAGGATGTAAAAGAAAATTTAAAAGCGGGAAAGTACAACGTGGACAAAATTGTCACTGCATAACAATATGCGAAGAATTAATTGCGCAGATGAATTGCAGGGATTAAATAGTAAGTATTAAAGTTTAGTTGATGAAAAAAAATAAAAGTTTCAAATAAATGTAACCTTAATAGTAAAATAACAGTTTAATTCTTATCAATTCATTATTAACAATTAATTCAAACAAAAATGGCAACAAAAAAGAAAGCTGCTAAGAAAGCGGCAAAAAAAGGTGGAGCAAAAAAAGCTGCTAAGAAAGCTGCAAAAAAAGGAGCTAAGAAAGCTGCTAAGAAAGCTGCAAAAAAAGGTGCGAGAAGATAATTCTTCACTCCATTATAAAAACGCCTCGTCAGTATGATGGGGCGTTTTTATTTTAATTCCATTTGTATATTCGTACCCATACAGATTTATTTATGTTTTCTCTTCTCAAAAAACTTTGTTCTATTCATGCCCCTTCCGGCAATGAAATTTTAATGCATGATTTTTTATTAAGTTATATTGAACAGAATAAATCAAACTGGAATACACAGCCGCAAATTTTTCATGGTGATGGTTTTCAGCACTGCATTGTTTTAGTTTTCGGTAAACCACGTACTGCAGTTTTTGCTCACATTGATAATATTGGTTTTACTGTACGTTATGGAAAAGAATTAGTAAAGATTGGTGGGCCTAAGCTGGTGAGCGGTTACACATTGACAGGTGCAGATGCTATAGGGAAAATTGAATGTAAATTAATTACTAATGATGAGCGAGAGCTTAGTTATGATTTCCATCGCGAGATAAACCGGGGAACGGATTTGAGTTTTAAAATGAATTTCAGAGAAGATGATGAGTATGTGCAAAGTTGTTATCTCGATAACCGGCTTGGCGTATTAAATGCATTGAACCTTTGCGAAACAATTGAAAACGGTGCAATTGTTTTTTCCTGTTGGGAAGAACATGGTGGCGGATCGGTACCTTATATCACAAAATTTCTTTTTGAGAATTATAAAATCAAACAGGCATTAATAAGTGATATCACCTGGATAACTGAAGGCGTACATCATGGAAAAGGTGTAGTTGTGAGTATGCGTGATTCCGGAATTCCACGCAGGGTATTTGTTAACCACATAATGCAATGTCTTGAAAAAAATAATATTCCATTTCAAATAGAAATTGAAAGTTCTGGTGGAAGTGATGGCAATGAATTACAAAAACAACCCTACCCTATTGACTGGTGCTTTGTGGGAGCTGCTGAAGACCTGGTACATTCTCCGGATGAAAAAGTGCATAAGAAAGATATTTATTCGATGATGGAAGCTTATAAAGTTTTAATGGATCAACTTTAAATTTTTTGCAAGCAATATTCTTTAGAAATTATTATGTGATTTAATTTTATTTTATTTAAAAGCAAACACATAAATTTTTTTAAATTTAAATTATACCCTGAGAAATTACATAATGCGTTAATTCCGAATTATTTTTAAAATGCATTTTATCAAGAATGCGTGTGCGATAAGTACTCACAGTAGCAACACTTAAATGCAACATGTTTGCAATTTCAGAAACTGTTTTGCCGGAAGCAATCAGTTTTAATACTTCAAACTCGCGGTCAGATAAAATTGCATGTTGTGGTTTTTCATGATGTACATCAACACCTCCTACCAATTTCTCAGCGATACTTTCTGTAATATATTTTCTGCCTGATAAAATTTTTTTTATTGCATTCACTAATTCTTCTGCTGCTATGTCTTTACTTAAAAAACCGGAGGCTCCTGCTTTTAAAACCCTTATTGCATACTGATCTTCAGGATGCATACTCAAAATCAAAACCGGAACAATATTTTCCTGTGCTTTTAATTGTTTTAAAATTTCAAGACCGTTTCTTCCAGGCATTGAAATATCGAGTAAAATAATATCATACCTCACGGCACGAACTTTTTCAAGCAAATCATTTCCGTTAGCTACTTCATCAATATAAACATTCGGAAATTCATCACTTAGAATCTGCCTGATTCCTTTACGTACAATAGCATGATCATCAGCTATAAGAAACCTCATCTGTTTAATGTGTTAAGTAAAAATTTTTCAGAAGTTTATGTCTGGAAAGTTACATTAAAAAATTATTACTTATTCAATTTTTAAATTTTGTAATAAATTTTAATAAATAGTTCAAACCTTAACAACTGTGACGCTGTTTAACCATTCAGTTATTAAGAGCGATTATGAACGAAAAGAATATTCAAAAACAATTACCTGCACATATTCAGCAGCAATTTGATGAAGAAATCAGGATGGAAATTCTGAGAGATCAAACAGAACAGGAACTGAGACTAAACCCTGCATATCATTTATTTTTTGTTAATTATAATGAGCGGTCAGTGGATACATTCATTAAAAATTATGCCCGTAAAAAGGCAACGTATCTTACCAAAGGCCCTTCTTATATGAAGGCTCATGAACAGGAGCAACTTAAATATAAAGTTCTGGCAGAAGAAGCATTATGGGCAATTCAACAAAAAAAATTATTTAATCTTCAATGCCAGTGGCGTGCGGAAGAAATCAAATTAAAAGGTATTGAGCATTGTGCACAATTCCAGTTGCTATCAGCAAATATTCAGTTCTGTCCTTATTTAAATCCCATTACGCGTGCCGAAGTAAATCTATACATCGAATATTTACATTCCGGTGAAGCAGGAGAATTATTCTGGATGGATAACTGGCAGGATTATGAAACCTTTAAGGCTGAACATTTATCACATCAACATGTACATGATCAGGAACCAATGTCAGACCGGATACCATCATGGTATAATTTCTATGACACACACATGGGAACGGGTGTGCTGATGAGTTTACCTGATATAAGAGGTGAAAAAGAGTACAGATACCGTTCAGCATTCAGAAAAAAACGTGCTGATGAAAACAATCAAAAAGATAATGAACTGATGGGAGATTATCGTCCATTTCTGAATGCTTACGATAATGATATTATTGAACATTTTATTAAAGAATACGAGGACGCTAAGGTGTTGAAATATTTTCGTGCAGTGGAATCAGTGGTGTCACGGTTTGAACAAACAACAGAAGTGGATGATGCAATTGATATTTTAAGAAGTGCTGATGAACCTGTTGCAATTAATGGCAATGAAGATTGGCGTGAAGCTATAATATCAGCAGCACGTAATTATGAAGTGAACCAGGTAGCTAAAATATTGCCCGCTGTTTTTGAAGAGTATCAGTTCAGAAATGATAACAGCATTAATTATCATCAGAGCGAAATAAATAAGAAAAAAGCAGATCACGCTTTTGAAATGTGTGAGATAGCAAAAAACCAGATTTTAAGAGGCAAGGAAGTGCTGGGTGAAAATGGTGATATGTGTTTTTAGCACCAGGTATTTTACTGTCCTGCAATAAATTTTTTTCCTTCCAGTGCAAGTTCTGTTTTGCTGAAAATATTTGAAGCTTCCTCAAGTAAAGGAGTAAGTTCTTTATAGCGGGCTGAAAAATGTCCGATCAACAATTTTTTTACTTCTGCTGCCAAAGCAATTTGTCCTGCCTGTTTTGCAGTGGTGTGATAAGTTGCAATAGCTCTATCCAGTAAATCATGTGCAAAAGTTGATTCGTGGTATAAGAGATCTACGTTGCGTACATCTTCAATTATATTTTCATCATAGATAGTATCAGAACAATAAGCATAACTTCCGGGTGCAGGAGGATTTTCTGTAAGCTCCTTATTACTTATTTTTTTTCCGAAATCATCAATATAATCCTCCCCATTTTTAATTGAAGCATAACTGGAAAAAGGAATATTTAATTGCTGTAGTTTATGAACAAGTAACTTTCTGGGTTTCGATTTTTCACGAAACAAAAAACCTGTACACGGTACCCGGTGATTTAATACGATGGAACGAACCTGCACATCCTCATCCTCCATTATAATCTCTGCACTGTAATGCCTTACTGCATGAAATATTAAATTGTAACGAAGGATGGTATTTGATAATCTTAGCTGCAATTCCAGCACGTCCATTAATTCCTGCTGTCCGTAGATGTGCAGTTCTTTAGTGCGTCCCTGCAAATGAAAAGTAGAAAGTAATCCCATTAAACCAAAATAATGATCACCATGCAAATGGCTGATGAAAATATGGGAGATGCGATGATATTTAATGCGGTATCGCAATAATTGCATTAATGTTCCTTCACCACAGTCAATTAAAAAATACCGCTCACGTAGATTGAGTAGCTGACTTGTTGGATGTCTGTTGTAATTGGGTGTAGCAGAACTGCTGCCGAGTATTGTTAACTCAAAGCTCATCTACTGTTCAGAAATCAACAGGCTTTTAGTGATTGTTTTATTATCAAACATCAAAGAATACATATAAGTACCCGGTGAAAATTTACTTCCGTCAATGGAAATCTTATTGACTCCACCGTTGCAATATTGCGTTGAATGATAAACTTCTTTACCCAATAAATTATACATTTTAAATTCCACTTTTCCGTTGTGAGGAATGTTGTAGGTAATGATGCTTGCACCACTGAAAGGATTAGGAGAGTTTTGAGTCATCGCAAAATTACTGGAAGTAAATTCTTCTAATCCTGCAGGATCAGTCACCGTAATGCTATAATAATTTACAGTATTTACCTGAGGAATTCCGCCACCTGCATAAGTGGTAACGGTAGCTGTGAGAGGAAAATATCCTGTATCTGTTGGAGTACCACTAATAACTGCACAGCCATTGCTGCCTCCCGGATAAGTGCAGCTTGATGGATTACAAGATAATGCTAAACCTGGAGGCAATCCGCTAAACGATGTTAATTGCACTGAATCAATAGGAATAGTTATAGGCTGACCGAAAATTATTACTACTGTATCCTGCGGAACTTTTAACTGAATAACCTGATTGTAGGGCATTGATAAGTAACCAGGAGCGAATCCGGTAGCACTATCAGGAAAAACACCCGGCTGATGTATGGAAGTATCGGGTGTGCATTGTGCAAAAGAGTTTATACTAAGGATAGAAGATAGTATTGCTATAACGAATATTCGTTTCATAATTATTATATTTTAAAATGATTTGTAAACTATTGATGTTTGAAATTACTCCGCTCTACCTCATCTGACAAAACAAATCCAACAGCTTCAGCGAGTGAATCAGTGATGGCCAAAACCTGATCGAGCTGCGAAATCTGAATGAGTTTTCTTACCGTTTCTGAAAGACCTGTGATAACAAAAGCTCCGCTGGAGTTGCGGCACAAACGGTTTCCTACCAAAATGGCGCTCAATCCGGATGAATCACAATAAAGCGATTCAGTTAAATCAAGAACTATGTTATTGTAGCCCTGTGTGTTTAATAGCAGCAGTTCTGACTTTAATTCAGCTGCAATAAGCGTGTTTAATTTCTGTTCGTGCAGCTTGAAGACTACATATTTTTCTTGTTTATCGATTGAGAACTTCATAAGAAGGGATTAATTTGTAAACAAATGTAAGTAATAGAAATTGTTATGCAACATTATCTTTACTTGATTTTGTTAACCGCCTGATGTTCAAATCCACGTGATTGCGCCAACAGGTAAAGAACCGCCATCCGTATGGCAACTCCGTTCTGTACCTGATCCAAAATGATCGATTGTTTGCTGTCGGCAACGTCACTGGTTATCTCCATTCCGCGGTTTATCGGCCCCGGATGCATAACTACAATTTCTTTTTTTAAACTATCTAATAACCTTCGGTTTAAACCATACAAATTAGAATATTCACGTAAAGAAGGAAAATATTTAATGTCCTGACGTTCTAATTGTATGCGTAACATGTTGGCAACATCGCACCATTGCAATGCGTTAACAAGATTATGTTCAACCCTGATTCCGATATCTTTTATATAACGCGGAATGAGTGACACAGGACCGCAAACCATCACCTCTGCGCCAAGCTTTTGTAAACAAAGAATATTGGAAATAGCCACACGTGAGTGCAAAATGTCTCCTACAATCACCACTTTTTTTCCTGCTACACTGCCTAACCGTTCTCTGATGGAATAAGCATCTAACAATGCCTGTGTGGGATGCTCATGTGTGCCGTCACCGGCATTGATGATGTTTGCATTGATATGCCTTGAGAGAAATACTGCAGCTCCGGGTTTGGGATGGCGCATCACCACCATATCCACCTTCATGGCAAGGATGTTATTAACTGTATCAATTAAGGTTTCGCCTTTGCTTACTGAAGAAGCAGAAGCGGTGAAGTTGAGCACGTCAGCGGATAAACGTTTCTCAGCTA
>JANLUX010000081.1:0-3613 GCA_031363705.1 Bacteroidota bacterium | reverse complement strand
CTGATCCCAATCAGCATCGTGTAACAAACCGGCCAACTCCCATTTACGTTGTTCCTCTTCCGGTAATTGTTCCACTTCTTTTGCCCAGCACAACATGAGATTTGCAACTTGTTGCATGTGTAATTTCAATTTATCATTCTTCACCCAGGCATTCAGTAAATCGTTTGCTTCATGGCGTGAAAGTAAATTTCCTTTGTTGTCAGGACTACCAAATACTGTTCTACCTAAATCGTGTGTGAGCATAGCGGTTAAAAATAAAATAAACCCAGATTATGCATTAGAAAAGTAAAATGATTTGTCATTTTGTTTGACGATATCAAATAATCCATCCAACCATTTTCGTTTTTCACCAATTGCTGATATATTCAGAGTGGTTTTTCCGGCATGTTTGCTTATCCAACTTCCTAATGCAAAGCATTTGAAACGAAGGGTGCTCAAAGTGGCTTGTGACTTGGATTTGAGCACTCCCTGACGGAATAAACTCATCAGGTTATAGGCAATCATTATGGTTCTGAATGCCGCTTCGGTTGCCCAAAATTTATTCATGCAAAAACTGTCCAATCCAAAATCATATTTGAGTTCTTTGATTCTGTTTTCCGCGTCTGCTCTGTCTTTGTAACTGAGCCATATTTGTTCTGCCGGTAAATCAAGATTGGTAACATATAAACTGTAACGATATTTTCCAGCCGGTTCATCAAACAATAAAAGTTTGCCTGTGGCTTTGGTGAGTATCTCAATGTTTTTTCTCACCGCCACCATTCGTCTTGGTTTTTTCCATTCGGGAGATTGGTATTCAAACTCGCATATTTCCATCCCGTCTTTTAATTGCCACCATGTTTTTTGTGATTGTAATTCTCTCTTTATTGTCGGATACATTTTTACTGCGATGATGTAATTGTTTTGTTTTTCAGTTTCCAAATAATTCAAAAAGTCATTGGCATAAAACCCGCTGTCAGCTCGTATCAATCCTATTTTTTTGTCTTTGAGTATTTCAAAAGTTTCATCTATGAATGCTTTGCAATTACTCAGCGCTGCGGTGTTACCGGGGCGCAGCCATGCGTTGGCTACCATGCGTGTTTCTGCTATGAATGCCATTAGCGGATGATGCGATGCTCTGCCGGGTTTGTTTGCATTGTAGCCAACTTTACTTCCTTCTTGTTCTCCGTATCTGGTAATTACAGAGCTATCAAAATCTATTGTGATATTTTTTATTTTCAAATTATCCACGAACCATTTTTGCAATGGCACAAACACTTCGGTATTTCTTTTCCAACTGAACTTCTGAAAAAATCTGCTATAGGTGCTTTGCGATGGCGCCTGCTTCCATCCGAATATTTCCTGCAACACTTTGTCGTAACGCAAATATGCCGAGTGGCTGAATCTGCCTGCGCCTATCCAGATGCTTGCCCAAAAACATTCTATGATTTGCATTGCTTCATATCCTCTGTTCGAACCTTTTTCAGGAAGGTCCAATCCACTCATGAATTCTTTTATGCCGATGCCATCCAGCATATCTTTCATCAGCTTCATTCCGCCCCACGCGGTTACTTTTTTATCTGAAAATACCACTTGGATTTCTTTCACCATTTTGGTTGTGTGTTTTTATGCGGCAAATCTACTGCTATAAATACTTCCAATAATGTGCCCTATTGCATAATCTGGGTTTAAGTCACATGTCTGAAGACTTGCGCCAGTGAATATAGTTAGTCGAGCCTCAAAAAGTTTTTTTTAAGCCCAAATCAAGTACCAAATAGTTATATTGGGATATTAATGCAATAATTCGGGAAGTAAAAAAAGTAATTTGCCTAGACCATTTATTCATTATTCGTTTAAAGTTCATTGCAGAAGCAGCCAGCATTAAATTGATTGCATCACCATGTGTTCCTTTTAGGTAATTTCTTATCATTCTGTAGTTGTGTTTCAAATGCCCGATTACTGGCTCAATAGCAGCCCTTCGTTTGTGTTGTTTGCGTTTACTTGCAGTGATATTTTTATCGGGTTTGGGTGTATGAAGATTAGTATCATTAATTTTTTTTGGACCTCTGTACCCTCTGTCTAAGAAAATATTTTTAGGTTGTTTATTCATTAATCGCTGATACTGCTCTAGTGATGCAGGCAATGTTTTTGAATCATGAAGTGTATCAGTAAAATTTAATGCTCCTACAATTACTCCTGTGCTTTGTGTTACCAATAATGAGGCCTTACTGCCAAACTCAAACCGCTTATGTTCCTTGCCCTTAGTGTAACACTTTACATCTGGCTCATGAAGACTATAAATTTTATTGCTGTCTGTTTTCTTCTGTGCAAGTATTTTCTTGAATAAATTTAAATCGAAAGCATGTTTGTTCAATGCATCAGCTGTTAGTTTGCGTTCAACATCACGAATTAATCTGCCTGCTATGGTTTTGATTTTTTTACTTGCTTTTCGTGCTTTAACATCCCCTCCTTTATTGCGCCTGAACCGCTGAATGGTGCTTAGCTTTTTAACGATGAACTTATAACTCTGGCGTAAGTCAATATCCTCTTTGTCAGCTATTCCCTGGCATTTTAAAATTATCTTTTTGTGAAGCTTATCATCTGTCGGATAGGTGATGTTTTTTTCCTGTACCGTTGTGTCTCCACTGAGATTATCGTCTTGGGAATCTTTTCCGTTGATGCGGATGCTTTCTTTGAAAATTATTTCAACGCCTTCCTCCCCAATACGTTTTCTGAACTCCACTAACTCTGTTGGTACACAAGGCTTACGGCTTGCATAAAATTGTTCGCCTGAAAAATATTGATAAAAAACATTTTCACTCCATTGTTCCACCACACTCTCATCACTTAGATTGCGCAACTGCTTTAAAATAAGCAACGAAACCATCAGGCGAATCGGTTTTGAGGGAGCGCCCATTGTTTGACTGTAATGTTTAGCAAATGCTTTTTCAAATTCTTGCCAATGAACTTGTCCTGCTAAAATGTACAACGGATGACCATGATCCAGTTGCTCTTCAAAGGTGCTATAAAAGCCTAATTGTGATTTTGATTTCTCTCGTGTAAGCATGACTCAAATCTGCAAGTTTTCTTAATCATTCCTCTGTTTTCTAGCAGAATATTATCAACCTTTTCTCAACAAAATTGTTGATAGACATTGTCTTCCCGACTTGTCCATTTTAGTGCGGTACGTTTAATTTAGTCAAATACTCCTTGATTGTTTTTTCGATAGGTGTTCGGATTCTTATTTCTTTACCTGTAATTTTATTTAGCATTCTAGCGTCTGTTACTTTTTTGCATTCAGTAATAAATCGTTTTATGGAAGCCTCTGTTTTTAGTTCTATGTTTTTTGAAATGACTAGTGCCATGAAACAGGTTAACAAATGCAATTTAATTGGTTCTTCTTTAAAATGAAAGATAGGCCTTGTTTGCAAGTCATTTTTGGATATTCTAAATGCTTGTTCAATTCTATAAAGTTCGTGTTAGCGTTCTATAACTATGTTGTTGGGTACTAATTGCTCATTTAAATCGGTACAATACCCTTTAATGCCGAGAAGTTTTTTAGTTTTCTCAATCAAGGCTTGATTGAGTTCCATTTTTTCAGCTTTCGCTTTTGTGAATTTTATTTTCTTGTTTTTAG
>JANLUX010000056.1:0-2418 GCA_031363705.1 Bacteroidota bacterium | reverse complement strand
CCCCACCAATGCGTTTTTTTTTAATTATTATCAATCGCTTTCTTTAAATCCATCATTTGATTATCCATAAACTTCAATGTAATGAGTAAGCATATTAAACTCATCATGACCATGCTTATAAAATCTTGCGGATGAAAACCTATAATCTTCCGGTTCTTTACACAAGTTCCAATGTTCTTGCAAAGGATTGTTATGTATATATTCTATTTTTTGTTCACTAATTTCACGGCTGTACAAAGAAATGGGTAAAGCATCGCGTTGCCAGAAATTGTAATTACGATCAATTGAACCTGATAAGTATTTTGCCAATTCAGCAGGCTGTCCGCGAAGCATTTTTTTAAAAGTATGTCCGGTAAATTTCATAAATGAACCTTTTGCGGTTTCCTTTATTTCTGGCTTGTCAAACTGTTCCCAAACAAAATGAACATGATTGGGCATAAGCACATAAGCATAAAGTTTTATCCTGCTTTCATTCACCAAGTATTGCAGGCTCTCTACAATTGTCATTTTAAATTTATCTTCGGCAAGCAGCTTGTTCCAGTTTAAAATAGTGGCAGTAAAAAATGACGGAAATTGGTCTGAGATTATCACAAAGCTAAACTATAAAAATGTATACAGAATTAGAGGGAAAGCATAGAAAAAGCATTGGTGGGGACACCAACGCGGGAGTGAAAAAATCAAGTCTTAAAACAAACAAAATTTATCAAGTGAACTTTAATTTCTGCATCATCAAATCAAAAAAACTAAATTTAAGTCAATGGGAAAATTATTGAATGGTTTTGCAAAGGGTTCTAACGCCCAACAACAAACTTACAACTCCTCACATTATACCCCTCCACACTCAGCACACACAAATAGTCACCGCTTGCCACCGCACTCACATCAATTATAGTTTGGTTAACTCCTTTCAAAAGCGGATAACTGCGCAATTGCCTACCTGTTATATCAAACAAATATAGCAAGCCGCTTTCAAACTGTGGAGGTATAATGCTTGTTATTGTAGTGCTCGTTCTTGCAGGGTTTGGATACGGCATGCCCAATGCTGCTCCTGCAAAAGAGGGTTGGTTTTCATTTAGCCCAACAACTAACAAACCAAGGCTATCCGTCCTCACCAGCCACAAACTACTTGTATTACCCACACCCGGTGTAAAGTTGCAGCAATAAGTTTCTCCGCACATTACAAAACCCCCGTCATCGCATTGGGCAATATCCCAAAACCAGCCATAATCTGTCAGGTTTCCAAATAATCTTGCCCATAACGAATCTCCGTTTGCATTTAACTTCATTAAAATTCCCTGTGCTAATCCTCCGACATCAACTGCACCGTTTCCTCCTGCCATCATATAACCTCCATCCGGTGTTTGCAGCAACCCCAACGGAGTACCATCGTGAAACCAACCGTATTCTTTATCCCATATATGAGTACCCGCTTCATCAATTTTTGTAAAATGATATTTGCTGTTATACTTTTGGCTCACAGTATCATAATATCTTCTAAAGCCGGCAATAAGGTAATCCCCGGTACTTGTTTTAATGATATTTCTGTTGGCATCACTATTAGGAGTTATGGTAATCTGTGCCCATTGAAAATTCCCTGCTGAATCAATCTTAAAATAAACCGGATCACCCTCATAATTAAAATCATACACACCTCCCACACACAAAAAGCCGTGATCGGATGTTTCTACCATGCTGAAAATATTACTCGTTTGTGTTAGATTGCTATAGCTTTTAAGCCATAATAAATTTCCGGTCGAGTCAATTTTGCAAAGAAAACTACGCACCTCCCAGTTGGTATATGATTGTAACCAACCGCCAATTAAATAATTTCCATCGCTGGTTGTGATAATTTTATTTGGTCTAAATGTAGAGTCATTTGGATGACTGATTGCTTTTGTCCAAAGTGTATCTAAGTTATAGTTAAATTTCACAAGATATAGGTCAATATCATAATAGTTGGTTGATCCATAACTTTGAGTTAAGCCCATAGAAAGTAAATTCCCATCCAAGGTTTTAAGTATGGATCTAAATTGATCATCAGAGTGCGCGTTAAATAAAAAATTGTACATCGTATCCGAAGTCAAAAATTGACGGGTAATTAAAGTATCCCCTAATGAATCTGTTTTTACGATTAAAGCATTATAGCGATGTTGAGAAGTTAAGCTGTCATTAGAGCCAACAATGACATACTCTGAATTGGGAAGAATTGTAATCCCCCAACCAGCTGTCCACGTTCCAAATGTATAATGTCTGTCAAATAATGTATTTTGACTTATAGCATTAACGCTTATTAATATCGCAACGAATGATAAATATATTTTCATATTAGAAGTAAAAAAAACAGCGATGCCGATTTTTGACATCGCTGTTTTAATTAGTTATCAGAGCTTAATAAACAGCTTGGATTGCAAGGGTGTC
>JANLUX010000249.1:0-1640 GCA_031363705.1 Bacteroidota bacterium | reverse complement strand
TATCAACGATACCTTTCCGAGCACCGTAAGAGGAAATAATATAATCGATAGAGCTAAGTCCTTCTCGAAAATTGGCTTGAATTGGTAAATCGATAATTTTACCTTCTTGGTCAGACATTAATCCACGCATTCCTACAAGTTGACGAACTTGAGACATGTTTCCACGTGCTCCAGAAAAAGCCATAATATAAAGATTATTTGCAGGATCAAAAACCTGATAATAATCTACGATTCTATTTTTCAAAGATTCTGTAGCGAAATTCCAACTATCAATGATACTTTGAAAACGTTCTGTATCTGAAACAAATCCTTGTTGCCATTGTTTACTTACATTATTTATTTCATTGTTTGCGATTTTAATAAAATCTTTTTTTACATCTGGTGTTTTCAAATCTTCAATGTTAATTGAAATTCCCGCATTAGTAGCGTAGTAAAAACCCAATAATTTTAAAGAATCTAAAAGAGATGAAGAAGATAAAACTCCAAAATTTGAGAAGGTTTCATGAACAATTGTTTCTAAAATCTTTTTGGTTACGGTACGAGTAATAAGCATAATTTTTTCTTTAAATTGCGTTTTTAAAATTATTACTAAAAATAAGTCTGCCAGCTGTTGTTTCTAAAAATAAATCTGTTAATTCATAATAATTTTCATTAATATAACGGGAAATAAAAATTCCAATTGTTGTAATTAAATAATGTTTTTCAGACTGAGCTCCAACATTGAAGATTTTTTTCACTGCAATTTCTCGGTCATTACTACTAAATTGAGTAATTTCATCCTTAAAAATAAGCTTTCCTTCTTGGGTTTGAACTTTAAAGTTTGCTAGCGAGTATCGAACTAGAACAGGAGTATGAATTGTCAATTTCTTTTGATAAAAAGCGGAAAGAACTTCCCTTTCGTTAGCGAACCATTTTTTGACGTGATATGAATTGTTTGTAACCATTAGAGTTAAATAATAACAACCAATAACCATGTCTTGCGTTGGTTTTAAAATAACATCACCGTTCGAAGGAGACAAAACGTTATAAGAAGGTCGCATCATTGTACGAGCCTCTAATTGACTTGATTCATATAGGGGTAAATGGACAGCCATTTGATCGCCATCAAAATCAGCATTAAAACCAGTACAGACTAAAGGATGTAAATGAATTGCTTGTCCTAAAATAATGATTGGGTCAAAAGCTTGAATTCCAAATCGATGCAAAGTAGGAGCTCGGTTAAGTAAAATAGAATATTTTTTTGTCAATTTTGTTAATAAAGTCCAGACGAAAGGTTTGTTTTTCTTGATAATAATTTGTGCTAGTTTTGTATTATGACTAGGTGCTTTAATTTTCGTTTTCAATAGTTCATTAATTAAAAAAGGTTGAAACAGCTCTGTTGCCATCTCATACGGAAGTCCACACTGATTTAATCGTAAGTTAGGACCAACAATGATAACCGATCGCCCTGAGTAGTCTACACGTTTGCCTAATAAAGATTGACGGAAACGTCCTTGTTTACCTTCTAAAATTTCGGTCAAACTTTTTAATGCTTTATTGTTTAAACAAAACATTTTATCCTTTGGTAGGCGAGCATTGTCTATCAAAGAATCAATACCTTCTTGTAATAATTTTCTTCCATGTACTGTAATTAAATCGGG
>JANLUX010000045.1:0-1533 GCA_031363705.1 Bacteroidota bacterium | reverse complement strand
ATGGTCCTTCCCGACCTTCGTCCAGCGCGGAGCGGCCAACGGCCTCAGCCCGGTTGAAATAATGGATGCAGAGCCCCTGTCGCCCGAAGACATGAATGCCTTGTTGGACCATGCCTTCACGCGCTATTACAGCACCAGTGCCTTGTTCGGAACGCCCGAGCATTGCCTGGACCTGGTAGCCCAGATCAAGTCAGCTGGCGTTGACGAGATTGCCTGCCTGATCGATTTTGGAATTGCGCCAGAGCTGGTGCTGGAACACCTGCCGGATCTGAAGCGCCTCATGGACGCTTCCAGAGGCGCTGTCTCATCGGTTCGGGCATCGGTAGCCGACGACATCATTGACCAATCAGCGACGCACCTCCAGTGCACGCCGTCCATGGCAAGCATGCTGGTGGCAGATTCTGATGGCCGCAAAGCACTGTCGCGACTGTCTGCACTTTTGGTGGGCGGGGAGGCGCTTGCGCTCGATCTGGCGCGACAACTGCGCGAACTGGTTCCAGGTGTCCTGATCAACATGTACGGGCCGACTGAAACCACGGTGTGGTCTACAACGTGCGACCTGGCTTCTGTGGCGGTGGGCGAATTTGTGCCCCTGGGCCAACCGATTGCAAACACCACGCTGGCTATTCGCACGGTCTGGGGTGGTGAATGCCCAGCGCTTGTGCCGGGCGAGCTGTTCATTGGTGGCGAAGGCGTTACAGCCGGCTATCTGCTTCGGCCTGAGCTGACGTCGGAGCGGTTCCTGGAAGACACCGACCGCCCCGGCTCGCGCATGTACCGGACTGGTGATCTGGTTCGCAGACATCCGGGTGGTGCGATTGAATTTCTCGGGCGCATTGACAGCCAGGTGAAGATTCGTGGGCATCGCATTGAGTTGGGCGAAATTGAAGCCGCTCTGATGCGGCAGCCCGGCGTTAGAGAAGCGGCTGTGGTGGCCCGAGACGGCGTGGGTGGCGACAGATATTTGGCTGCTTACGTCACCCCCCAAACGGGAGTACAGCCCGATATCAAACAGATAAGGTCGGCGCTGTCATCGGAACTGCCGGACATCATGCTGCCGAAAACTTTGTTGGTTTTGCAGGCCTTCCCGCTCACACCCAATAACAAGATTGACCGGCGCGCACTGCCTGATGCAAGCACACCAGTTGCGGCTCCCCGCCCGTCCGCAGGGGCCGAGAGCCAGCTCGAACAAGAGATCGCTTCGATCTGGGAGCAAGTGCTGGGCGTGGCCAAAGCAGGTCTTGCCGACAACTTCTTTGACCTCGGTGGGCATTCCCTTTTGGTCATTCAGGTTCAGCGCAGATTGCGTGAGGCGACAGGCCGGGAAATTTCCATCACCGATATGTTTCGCTTGCCGACCATCAGCGCGCTGGCCGCCCATCTAAACGGGAGTTTGACGCGTACTGCTGTCTCGGACGGATTAAGCCGGGCCAATGCGCGGCGCGGAATGCGTCTGCGCGTGACCCCCCAACCAACGCCTGTTGCGTGATAGGAGCCTGACCATGAGCATGGATTCAAACCACATAGACGCAG
>JANLUX010000021.1:0-8925 GCA_031363705.1 Bacteroidota bacterium | reverse complement strand
TCCATCAGCCCGGATGATTTTAACGCTTGCACCGAAGATGGATGCGATCCTGCATCCGGTGTATATCACATCCCAATATCATGTGATGATAATAACATGTGTACGATTGATGCCTGTGACCCTGCTACAGGATGTTACTATGCATCAATAAATCCGGATGATGGGAATCCCTGTACTATTGATGGTTGTGATCCGGTTTCAGGTGTATATCATATTCCGGCAACTGAAATTTGCGGAAATGGCATTGACGATGATTGTGATGGATTGGTTGACGAAGGCTGTATTTCAAATCCGGTTTTAAATGTTTCGGTTTATATTGAAGGGTTTTATACCGGAAGCGGGGTGATGCAGCCTGTCTTGTTGAATGCGGGAGTCGGTACTGATACATCTGTAACGGATACTATCTTGATTGTTCTCCATGCTGATACTGTACCATTCGATGTAGATACTGCAGTTGCTGCTATTCTTAATGTTAATGGTTCCTCCACTATAACTTTATCTGCAAACCATGCGGGTAAATCCTATTATATTGCTGTAGTGACAAGGAACGGTATTGAAATATGGAGCAAATTGCCGGTAACCTTAGGTGCAGTAACGGATTATGATTTCAGAATCTCTGATATTTCAGGACCAGGTGGGCAGAATCAGTTAAGGATAAACAGCATTAATAAAAATCCATTTAACAGAAGATCAAAAATTATTAAGCCGTAATTTAAGAAATAACGTAATAATTATTTTAAGAGAGGTATTGTTGTGTAAGCAATCATACCTCTCTTTTTTTGGTGTTAATCAAAGACAATGTGGTCAAAAACGGTTGGTAAAATCAGCTAAAAGGCTTGTTGGATAAGGGATTGCAGAGAGGATATTGAAAGTGGTTTCAATATCCTTTTTTTGTTGATGAAAAAAAGCAAAAACAAATGCAGAGTTTGCAAGCAGAAACAGATACAACGATAGGGTAAGCGCAACAACAAACAACGTTATCGTTGCAGGAATTGCGGAGCAAGTTTTGTTCTCCATAAACCGAAAACAAAAACTAATAATGAATTTGTATGGTTTAGGAAGTGGATAGTAGAACGTCAAGTTTACAAGTATCTGATCAGAGACAGTGGGTTATATCAAAGTAACCTGCAAAGAATTTTCAAAAGGTATTTAAGTGCTGCTCCTGTGGTAGCAATCAGGAGCAAAATAAAAGTTCATTTACTTATTGATGGAAGTTACTTTGCTAATGGATTGTGTTTGATATTGTATTATGACTATGACATACGATATGTACAATTGTACAGAGAAACCAATCAGGAAAAGTTTAAAGAAATAAAAGAAGATTTAGAAAACCTAAAGCAATTGGGAGTAGATGTGTATAGTGTGACTTGTGACGGCAACAAAGCAATTTTAAAGGCGATAAGAAAAGTTTTTCCCCAAGCCATTATCCAACGTTGCCTGGTTCATGTCAAAAGGCAAATGCGTAATTATTTAAGCAGTAGACCCAAACTTGTTCAAGCTAAAGAACTCTTGTATTTATCGCGACAAATAACCCATCTTAAAACACAAATCCAATGTGGAATTTGGCTGGTTGATTTTCAAAAATGACTACGCAAAATTATTGGATCGGTTTGTTCAAAAAACCAACCGTTTTTGACCACATTACCTAATCAAAAAAAAACTGGAAATTGAAGTATTAACTTTATACTCAATTTCCAGTTGGCAACTATATTATTTACTGTGCAGCAGCTTTAGCAGCTAATGCTTCACGAATTTGTGTTTCTATTTCTTCAGCAAGCTCAGGATTGTCAAGCATCATTTGCTTAACTGCATCACGTCCTTGTCCAATTTTAGTTTCTCCATAGCTAAACCATGAACCACTTTTCTTGATAATGTTATTATCCACACCAAGATCCACGATTTCTCCTACTTTGGAAATTCCTTCTCCATACATAATGTCAAATTCAGCAAGACGGAAAGGAGGCGCAACTTTATTTTTTACCACTTTCACTTTTGTGCGGTTTCCAACAATGTTTTCACCGTCTTTAATCTGTCCAATCCTGCGAATATCCAAACGCACCGAAGCATAAAACTTCAATGCATTACCACCGGTTGTAGTTTCTGGATTACCGAACATCACACCGATTTTCTCACGTAATTGATTAATGAAAATACAGCAACAACCTGAACGACTGATGTTGGCAGTTAACTTCCTTAAAGCCTGCGACATTAATCGTGCATGCAAACCCATTTTGCTGTCACCCATCTCACCTTCAATTTCACTCTTTGGAGTGAGAGCCGCTACGGAGTCAATTACTATGATGTCAATTGCTCCTGAACGGATGAGGTTATCAGTAATCTCCAATGCCTGCTCGCCATTATCAGGCTGAGAGATCAATAAATTCTCAATATCGCAACCTAACTTCTGCGCATACAAACGATCGAAAGCATGTTCTGCATCAATGAATGCTGCAATGCCGCCATTCTTCTGCACTTCTGCAATTGCATGAATTGCTAAAGTTGTTTTTCCCGAAGACTCAGGTCCGTAAATTTCAATCACACGACCTTTTGGAAAACCCCCAATACCTAATGCATTATCTAACGAAATTGAACCGGTTGATATCGCTTCAATAGCTTCAATGGCATTGTCGCCAAGACGCATGATCGTTCCTTTTCCATAAGTTTTCTCAATCTTATCGATTGCTAACTGCAATACTTTTAATTTCTCTTTTGATTCGCTTGCTTCTGTAGCTGCTGCCATTTTTGCCATTTATTTTTATAGTTGTTATGATGGATTATCTCTTACAAAAATCAATAAAATTTCACTAATTATCAATTTATAACAGGCTTTTATTTATAAACAGGCTTTAGGTTCAAAACTTTTTCTCTTAAACCTTCGCGGTTTTTAATATTCCGGAGGTTAATAGAATAAAAAAATCCCGACCAGGTTTTGGATCTGATCGGGATAACCCTATTTACCAACATGAAAACTTATTCTTTGTCTGCTTCGTTAGCAGCAGCTGTCTTTTTCGTTTTACTGGCGTAACGTGTACGGAATTTGTCCACACGTCCTGCAGTGTCAACTAACTTCATTTTACCTGTATAAAATGGATGACTCATGTGAGAAATCTCCAGTTTTACAAGCGGATATTCTTTTCCGTCTTCCCACTTAATGGTGTCTTTGGTTTCAACCGCTGATTTTGAAAGAAATGCGTAATCGCACGAAATGTCTTTAAATACTACAAACCTGTAATTTTTTGGATGTATATCTGTCTTCATTTTATTTGAGTCGTTTTGAGAGGGCAAATATAAATATTTAATCGTTTTGAACAATAGGCGGAAGAAAAAAAGGTTTGAGTTAGGAATTCTGAGCTATAATTAAACTTCAGTTGCCGTACACTCTTACTCAAAATTCATAACTCATAACATAACTCATTCTATATATTTGCCACTCATCCCATGATTAAAATATTCAGACTCATAACATTCATTTTTTTCTCCATCATTATAATGATGAGTTCTTGTAAAAAGGAAGATTTTATTACTGATGGTGGAGCAAAATTAGAATTCTCAGTAGATAAAATTTTATTCGATACGGTATTTGTTTCTATTGGAAGTATTACTAAAAATTTAAGAGTTTATAATAATCACAATCAGCCCATTAAAACAAACATCCGGCTTGCAGGTTCAATTACTAATTTCAGAATGAATGTAAATGGTTTGCCTGGCAGAAACTTTAATGATGTGGAGATAAGAGCCAACGATAGTATCTGGATTTTTGTTGAAGTTACTGTTGACCCCAATGCTTCCACATTGCCCTATATCCTTACTGATTCCATCGTTTTTGAAACCAATGGAAATGTGCAGGATGTTGACTTGGCAGCATGGGGTCAGAATGCACATTTTATTGTCGCAGATCATTTTGTAGAAGGACTGCCGCCTTATGCTTTAATAGCACAGCCGTTAAATGCAAATATTATATGGGATAATGATTTGCCTTACGTTATTTATGGCGGGTTTGCGGTTGTTGATTCGTCTCAGACTTTAACGATCAATGAAGGCGTTAACATTCATTTTGGAAATGGTGCAGGCTTATGGGTTTACAAAGGTGGCACTATTAAAGTTAAAGGAACTTTAGATAAACCTGTTATATTTCAGGGCTTACGCAGAGAAAGCAGTTTTGCTGATGAACCCGGACAATGGGATAGAATCTGGATAAATGATGGTGGTGATAATGAGATTGATTATGCCATTATCAAAAACGGTTTTATTGGCTTGCAAACAGAAACATTATTTGAACCACAAATGACCGAGCATTTAAAACTGTCTAATACCATCATTAAAAACATGGCTGGCTTTGGCATTTTCTCCCGCAACTTTGTGATAGATGGTTACAATAATGTTGTAGCTAATTGTGGGTTGTATTGCGCAGCTTTTACGATGGGAGGGAGCTATGATTTTACCCACTGCACTTTTGCCAATTACTGGAAATTAAACCAGCGGAATACACCAATCATGTATCTGGATAATTATACTGTTATTAATGGTAATGTGTTTACTGATTCGCTCGCTACCGGCATTCTTAAAGCCGATTTCAAAAACTGCATTATTTATGGTAATAATGATAATGAATTGGTACTGGATACAAAACCTCAGGTACCTTTAAATTATCATTTCAAA
This sequence comes from Bacteroidota bacterium, assembly GCA_031363705.1. Classification (GTDB taxonomy): domain Bacteria; phylum Bacteroidota; class Bacteroidia; order AKYH767-A; family OLB10; genus JANLUX01. The sequence goes on along the minus strand of JANLUX010000021.1, from coordinate 4,266 downwards.
AATTGTATTCTTAAAACGGATAACAATACTCCTGTCAGTGACCCTGTACATTTTACATCCATTTATAATTTTGATCCGGGGTTTAAGGATACTGAAGTCAATGACTATCAGATAAACAATGAATCAGACAGTATTGGCAACGGTAATTTTGTAACCGGTCCTATTCTAAATGATTTACTTGGGAAACCGAGACCAACGGTATCACCTGATGCAGGCGCTTATCAAAAACAATAATCTCTTTAGTTTGCTTGTTGACACTGGTAGTTAACCATTGCTTAAATAATTTTTCTATTAGCTGATAAACACCGCCACTAATGCTCCGGTTGTTATGGTTGCCAATTTGTAAAGGTTAAAACGGTGATCATTATTTGCCTCAAAAAGTATGGTGGTGCTGATATGTAAAAAAATACCAATCACCACAGCCATCAGTTGATCGTAATATTTACTTATATCAGGGACAATACCACTGCCTATTAAGTTACTGAACAAAGAACCTGCCGGAACCATCAGTGCAAATATTGCAAGATAAAACAACGATTTGCCACGGCTTATCCCTGAGGCTATCAGCATACTTACCAAAGCAAATGCAACGGGTAAATGATGTAACAATATCCCAAGAAACAAAGATTTTGAATTGGAATCAGCAAATTTTTGTGAGAGGGGCATACCTTCAATAAAACTATGAAGGCACAAACCAATCATCATAGTAAAAGGAAATGCATTTGTATGATGCTTATGAACATGGGTATGTCCATGCTCAATTCCCTCAGAGAAAAACTCAAGAATTATTTGAATGAAAAAACCAATCAATACAAACACACCTACCGAAGCTCCGGTGTTTTGATAAACTTCCGGCATCAGGTGAAGAACGCTGATAGCAAACAGAAAGGCTCCTGTGAATGCAAGGGATAATTTCAGAAAATAAACATTGGTTTTGTTGAAGAGAAAATACGTTACTCCGCTCAACATTACAGAGAAAAATAAAAGTATGTAAGCTCCTGCGGTCATCCCTGTTTTTTCTGTGCTATTAAAAGCAAACGGTTGGAGCTTGCCTGGTATTCATTCATATCATAATCTCCATAAACGTGCAAAAGACTTAGCCCGGAGTTTTTAAAATATCTCTCAAAGTCTTCCAGTTTTAATGTACGTACCTGTTCAGTAAATGTGGTTTCTTTAGCCCCATCAACTACGGAAATACGTTTGTAAATAAAACCGTTTTCTACTTTTTTGCGAATATGAAATTCTAACTCACCCACAATTTTCACTTCATAAGGAGCAAGGTCTGCTTCCACACGTGCAACATTTAAAAAGTCAATCACTAAATAACTTTTTTCTTTCAGGCTTTGTGAGGCTGCCCGTATGCATAGTTCATTTTCTTTATCATCAGGAAAATAACCAAAGCTGGTGAAGAGGTTAAACACTGCATCGAAATAATCTTCTCGAAATTTTTTACGCATGTCGTGCTGATAAAAATGCAAGGTCTCATTTTCAAACTGTTTGCAATACTCAATATTTTGTGGCGAGAGATCAATCCCTGTCACATCAAATCCTATATTGTTTAAATATTTGGCATGCCTGCCTTTGCCACAACCCAAATCCATCACTTTCATTCCTGGTTTTAAGTTGAGATGCTTAACCAGGTTATTCAATAATTTTTTTGCTTCTTCGCCATCACGGTTTTTATAAAGTATATGATAGTAAGGTGAATCAAACCATGCCTCGTACCAGGTTTTGTCTGCTAAATCTTTCAATTAATAATTGGGTTTTTAATGATGTTTGGCAAAACTAATGTTCTATTGCAGAATTTCCACAAAATACATATCAATCTCTCCTTTATTCTTTGCCTTAATTTTTCCACGCGGGAGCAGTTTTTTAATACACAAGTAAAGTTGTTTATGCATTAGAATTTTCAAAATAGCTAACGGAGGAAACTTAGTTAACCAGGAGGAAGGCAAAATCTCAGTTTTTTTCGCGTATCGGTCTTCCTTCCGACCGACCACTAACACTGTGCAATGTCAATGTTCAGTGAAAAAAAACAACGATATACGGAAAATTTTACTTGTGTATAATTTCTACTTTTTTACAAGCTAATCCTTGCCTGGTATAGCATTTCAGCAGGTAAATTCCATTGGTAATTCCAGTCGTGTTCACTACCTGTTTATTTGAAACAGGAGCATAACTATAAACCACTTCTCCATACAAACTCACCAGTTCAATTTTTTCCATTGGCAGATTGCTGTTGTTAAAAACATAAAGGTTTTCGCTGGCAGGAACAGGGAAAATATGAATTTCATTTTCAGGATTTAATGTATGTACAGAAACGGTTAGTGTAGTGTCAATATCAACGGAATCACTTGCCGTATTAAAATCCAGCAGGGTTTGCCCGTAGGTGATTGCTGTAATATTGTTTACAGAGAATGGAAGCACAATTCTTCCCGTTACATTATCCACCACTACAACACCCATGCTCCCTAAATAACCAAATCCTGAAGAATTAAAATGATCTGTACGAACCAAAGCCACATCTGCATATCCCGTGGGAGCAAAAACTTTTTCATAAGTCATCAGGTCAGTGCCTGCAGTACCTAACCAGGAACCTGTGAAATCAAACGTGATGGAGTTGGTATCTATTAATGCAGGATTAAAATTAATCGTGAAGGCAATTCCGTAGATACTATCAACAGGCAATGCAGATGTGCCGAGAAAAATATCAACATTAAGAGCTTGTGAAAGCACTGCCGTATCAAGACTGACAACAAGATATAGCAATGGTGCTGAAGTAATTTGTGGCGGAACTCCCGCTAATCGGAACGGATGTGTTGAACCATAATTTAAACTGATGGCTGTTGTATCATTATTGTCAACCACTCCATCTCCGTTGCAATCAGCATGTTTGTAATTAAAACCACTGTTAAAATTTTGATTCCAATCTGATGCAACTTGTGGAGTCCATGTAATAACAGGGTTGATTCTCACTGGACCTGTTTCACCATAAGCTACACCAATATTCAATACATCAATATTATTAGCCGTTAAATCATAATTGGCATCACCGGGCCATACACTATCCACTGGCACTGCACAACTTCCGAAAATCCAGCCGGTATTGTTTCCTTGATCAATACTGTTATATCCGGCATAAGCGGTGACACCGCCTGTGATGTGAATGTCTTTCAGAAATAAGTTATCAAAGCAGAGCGTGTCACTAACCTTGACAATGGTTGCTGAATTATTCAAGGTTCTGAATCGCAGGGGATGTGAATTATCATTTTGAATAATCCACTTTCCCATTACAAAAACACTGTCTGTATTTATATCACACAATGCGACTGAATTTTCAAAAATTAATGTGTCAACATTACAGTATATAGGCAGGTAGGTTTGTGAGCCTTTGCAAACTACTTTATTTATGTGGCACGAATCGCCAAAATAACCTGTTGATTCAACGAAATTGTATTCCTGGTAATTCCCCCCGAAGAAATCACCCGTGTAAAAATTTGTATTTAATGCATTCAATTCTACTCTGGAAGTATCTCCGCACCTATAGCCACCATAAAAATCAGATGATCCGAGGTTAAGATGAACTTTGTTGTTTCCATTTAAACCCACCTGAATGTTAGCACGGATTAAATTATTGTTGCTTTGCAGTGAACCATTGTCAAAATACAAACCATATTGTCCGGTTGAAAGAGAATCATTAAGATTCCAAAGCCCTGCACCCGAAAAAGTAATTTTATTAGAATTATAGGGCTGTAAAGAGTTTCCTGATAATTGGATCACATTGTCGGAGTCATTTGCAGTAAATTCAATATCACGATCAACTTTAAAATTCACTCCTGGTGTAAGAATCAGTGAACCGCCAACAGAAAGCAAATCAAAATATTCCTGGTTAACAATTGTAGGATTAAATTGCACTCCTGTCCAATCCATATTATTGAAATAGGCTTTATCCTGGTTGAGTACTACTGTATCTCCATTACCTGAAAAAGAGTTTGCATCAAAGTAAACATTATCGTAACGCGAAGGAAAACAACCTGCTGTTCCTCCGCCACTGCTTAATGACCAATGTTGCGTGTCATTCCAATTACCTCCTTCTCCAATCCAATAATAATCTTTATTGGTAACGGATGAAGATGAAATAGTCCAGCCTGTATTATTACCCAAATCGAGGCAATGAGTGGCAACGAAAAATGCACCGCCCGTAGCGTTAATATTATTTATCGCAACATAATCAGCGGCTACAATTCCTGAAGGAACAATTAAAGA
>JANLUX010000452.1:0-3815 GCA_031363705.1 Bacteroidota bacterium | reverse complement strand
CATCTACACTTTCAACTTTATATTTAATGAATAATCCTTCCTTAAATTTTTTGCCCGCTTTGCCAGCTTCTCTTACTGTTCTGAGAGTAGAGCAATGTGCATTAGGTAGTCTTCCATCTTTACCATCATCATTATGGTTTCTTGACTGCAGGTTCAACAACAACATTTGGTTTTCATGTCTTCCTGTTTTACCCGATAGTTTAATAACGTTACTGGCAAGTGGTAATATGATTAATTGTCTGCCCAATATTCCAACCAACGGAAGTTTTACTTCTGATATTGGAACAACAGTTTGCAACAACACGCAAATACAAAGCATAACAAATGTGAGTTGTGGAACTTCCTGCACAGGTTCCATTACCGTTACAGGCACATCAGGTACAGCACTTGACTATATTTTCAGCAACGGATATTCAAGTCTTAATAATACTTCGGGTACAGCAACCGCATCAAATGTTTGTGCAGGAAATTATTTTGTAACTGTTCAACCTACAAGTGGTGGTGGATGCCCTGCACAAATAAATTTTGATATTGATTCGAGTTTGGTGGTTACTATTTCAACCACAACCAACGTAACTTGTTTTGGTGGTAACAACGGAATTTTATGTGCTAACGTTACGGGAGGCACTCCACCTTATTCCTTCAATTGGAGCAACTCAACCGTTACTCAATGTATAAACAATCTTACTGCAGGTATATATACTGTTACAGTTTATGATGCAAATAGTTGTTCCGGCACAGCAACTGTTACTGTTAGCGAACCTCCACCATTAACTGTTTCAGCAGGTTCAGATATTGTTGTTTGCAATGGCAGTTTAGTAAACATATGTCCAGTTTTTACGGGGGGAGGCGGTTTTTATACTTATTTATGGAGCGTTGGTTCAATTTTTCCTTGTCTCAATGTTAATGTTTCAGGACAATACATTATAACTGTAACTGACCAAAACGGTTGTTATGCAATGGACACTGTGGTGGTAACTTATACGGCAAGTTTAAATTTCCTCTCCTTGCAGGTGGATAGTCTTCCTGTTTGCGGATTGTGTAATGGTGTTGCAACACCAATTGTAACAGGTACAACAGGGATATCTTATTTATGGGTGCCAGGAAATAATACTGCATTTATAAACACTCAATTGTGTGACAGCACTAACAACACATTATATGTTACAGACATTAACGGTTGTGTTGACTCCGTTAATTTTAATTTATCATGTCGTTCTGTATGGCCCGGTGATGCTAATAACGATGGACAGGCAGACAACACAGATTTACTTGCCATCGGAATTGGTTATGGAACAACTGGTCCAAAACGAACTAATATAAGTATTGCGTGGCAGGCAGAAGTAGGAGCGGATTGGGCCGACTCGCTTGTGTCAGGAACAAATTATAAACATATTGATTGCAATGGTGATGGTGGTATTGGAGATGATGATACAACAGCCATCATACAAAACTTCGGCTTGACACATACGTTACGTCCTGCAATAATTCCAATGGTTCTCACCGATCCTCCATTGTATTTTGATATACAAATTGATTCAGCAAGTGTGGATACTATCCTTCAAATTCCATTGATGCTTGGTTCCGCTGCTATTCCTGCAGATAGTGTTTATGGAATTGCATTTACAGTAAGTTATGATACTGCACTGGTAAAAGCTGATTCGGTTACAATGGATTTCATCAACTGCTGGATGAACAGTGCAACAGGTCATACAATTGGTATAGGTGTAAATGATCCGTTGAATGGAAAACTTTATGGCGCTGTCACAAGAACGTCACACACGGATACTTCGGGTTTTGGAGAACTTGGACGATTAGGAATTGTAACAGTAGATAATATCTCTGCCCGAATGTCAAGCTTATATTCCGATACACTTGTTTTAGGAATTAGTGATGTTACATTGATTACTCATGACGAACAATATAAAACCGTTAACATTATTGTTGATTCATTAATCATTAATGATAATACAGTTGGAACAATCGAACACACCGGATCTTTCTCTTTAAGTGTTTATCCAAATCCGGCAAACAGATTTTTATTTATTGAATATGATCAGCAAATTTTAAATGCAAAACTTTCTCTTAAAAATGTTTTGAACCAGAAGCAAAATATTAATTACCATTTGAATAATGGAAAAGCAATAGTTGATTTAAGTAATGTTGCCAATGGTATTTATTTGTTAAGTGTGGTTTCAGAGAAAGGAATTGCTACAAGAAAAATAAATGTTTTGAAACCGTAATCAATAACACCCCTTACAGGGTTTAAAACCCTGCAAGGGGTATTTATATTCTTACACCCCCAACAAAATTTTCACCGGATCGTTTCCTCCATGTAAAAGCTTAACAGGCTCTTCCAGCATCTGTTTTACTTTTACTAAAAAACCCACTGATTCTCTTCCATCAATAATACGGTGATCATAAGAAACCGCAACATACATCATCGGACGGATTACAATTTGTCCATTCACTACAACAGGTCGTTCAACAATGTTGTGCATTCCGAGAATCGCACTTTGCGGTGGATTGATAATAGGTGTTGACATCATTGAACCAAACACTCCTCCGTTTGTAATTGTAAAAGTTCCGCCACTCATCTCTTCAATAGAAAGTTTGTTATCGCGCGCTTTTGAAGCAAGTTCTATAATTATTGATTCAATCTGAGCAAGACTCATACTTTCTGCATTACGAATGATTGGAACCATTAAACCTTTTGGTGCGCTCACTGCAATACCGATGTCAGCATAATCATGATAAATAATTTCATCTGCTTCAATGCGTGCATTCACTACAGGAAATGCTTTCAATGCTTCTGTTACTGCTTTGGTAAAAAATGACATGAAACCTAATCCAACTCCATGTTTTTCTTTGAAGACATCTTTGTATAGCTTACGGATATTCATGATTCCACTCATGTCCACTTCGTTGAAGGTAGTAAGCATTGCAGTTTCATTTTTTACTGCAACCAAACGCTGAGCAATTTTTTTACGAAGCATCGTCATCTTTTCTCTTCGCTCTTTTCGTTCAGAGTGTTGAGGTGTTGAAGTGTTGAGGTGTTGAGGTGTTGGCTCCTGTGATTGTTGAGCCGGGTTTTGTTGTGCAGTGATAACATCCGCTTTTGTTATGCGTCCTCCCTTTCCTGTCGGTTGAACATCTTCGTCTGTGATATTTTTTTCTTTCATCATTTTTTCTGCAGCAACCGAAGGAACTTTATCTGCATAACTTTTTTGAGCGTTTGAAGATTCAACTTTAATGTTTGATTTTTCGGCAGCAACACTTTTATTTTTTTCTTCTGCCAACTGCTGACTGCCAACTGCCGACTTATTTTCTTCTGCCGACTGTTTACTGGCAACTGCCGACTCTTTTCCTGCCTCCTGCTGACTGCCAACTGCCGCTTTTTTTCCTTCCGTATCTATTGTACATGCAACTGCACCAACTGCTGCGGTTTCTCCTTCTTTCACTAAGATTTTTATTACACCATCTGCTTCGGCTGTTAACGCAAGTGTAGCTTTGTCAGAATCAATCTCTGCAATTTCTTCGTCCTTCTCAACATAATCACCATCTTGCTTTATCCATTTTGCAATCTGAACTTCGCTGATGGATTCACCGGGGCTCGGGAGTTTTATTTCTAATATCATATACTTTAATTATTCACCAATATTTTTTCAAACACTTTATCAATAATCGCTTTCTGTTCTTTATCGTGTTGCTTGTGAGAACCTGTTGCAGGACTTGCACTTTCAGGACGTGAAATTAATTTCAATTCAACTTCCTTAAACACGCGTAATAAATAAGTCCATGCTCCCATATTCTCC
>JANLUX010000451.1:0-11361 GCA_031363705.1 Bacteroidota bacterium | reverse complement strand
TATGCTTGACCCCGATTATACTGACAACAATGGACATCCGGTAGGTGTGGGTGAGCATGTAAGCATGTATGAAGTTGAAAACATTATGTTCCATGGTAATAATTTTATTAATGACGCACCTCCTGATGTTGCTGACCGGGGCTATGGAATACTGAGTGTTAATGCTAAATATTATGTTACACCGGCTTGCACCTCTTATAATGGAACAACATGTATTGGATCTGTGCCAAATACATTCGCTAATTTGCAGGAAGGAATACATGCCGCAAGTGACGGAAGCACTGCAAAGACAATATATGTGGATGGAAATGTGTTTGATAATAATACTTATGGCATTACAATGTTTAATGTAAATATGGCTACTGTTATTCGTAACGAATTTAATGTGGGTTCGCCTAATCATGACGGATGTGTGGGGCTTTATATGGAAGTGAGTTATAATTACCAGGTGGAAGAAAATGACTTTAGTAATATGCTGCTTTTTAGCGAAGCTAACAATGGTATTATTGTGTTGAACAGCGGGAGCATGGAAAACGAAATTTATCGTAACACTTTTTCGGGTCTTAACCACGGCTGCATTGCCGATCTCAATAATGCCCAGATATTTGGACAGGAAAGGGGATTACAGTTCCGATGTAATGTATATAATGATGATATTGATACGGATATTGCAGTTCGGAATAGGATCAGGCGTGAACAAGGATATTGTGATATACCTCCTAGCACTATTACTCCGGCAGGCAACCAGTTTTATGGCAGCCCTATTTATAACCTGTACTTGGATGCAAATGCAAGCCAATATCCTTTTAATTATAATCATCATAGTAATAATTTTACTACGCCTTCAGTAAGTGGAAATATAACTTCATTTGATTGTTTTGTCAATTTTGATCCAATTGAATCTTGTCAATCAAAAATACGAGATAATAGAGGTGATGAAGAACGCACTGCTTATCATAATGCTCAAGCCGAAAAGAGCGTACAAACAACTAGTGGTGAAGGTAACAGGGTAACAGGATTAATACAAAGTGAGCTTTTTGAGCTCATACGCACCACGTTAAATGATACTTCACTGACAAGTCCTGTTGATTCTGCCATTGCAATACTGGGCACACCGGAAAATACGGATGAACGGATGCTGCTGATGCAGTTGCAGTTAGACAAAGGTGACAGTGCTGCAGCACAGATAACCATGAATGAACTTATGCTTGATACCACCGCTAATGATGTTGCCGCAGTAATTGATTCAATGATCCAGGTCAACCTGGCTGACACATTGATTTCTTACAATGGCGGTCCTCCCGCTTATTATGTAAATTCTCCTTTGCCTGATACAACCTCAGCTTTAATTCAAGCAAGAATATTTCATGATTTAAAAACGGGAAGTATCACCAAACCTAAACACGTATCAATTAATTTGGGGTACGCTGCTCGTAAGGCATCAAAGACAAATTCAGTGAACAGTAATCAAACTGCAGAGGTCAAACCCGTCCCCGCAAGTGATAAGATCAGCATTACTCTTAAAAAGTCATATGATGAAATAATAACTGTTGAAATTATTGAACCAGCTTCAGGCAAAATAGTACTTGCAGATAAGTTAAATAGGGAAGAGTCGCAAAAGGAATTAAATATTCAATCACTTATGCCCGGCTTTTATACATGTATTATAAAAAGCTCAACAGGAGTCATAGCAATAAAAAAAATAATTAAAATATAAACAAATATTAGCAGGGTTAGCGCAAACTAACCCTGATTTTAATTATGCTTAAATATAAATTAATAGTACTCCTTTTTTTTCTTTCAATCATTGCTCATAGTCAGGTTATAAGATTTGATAACCTTTATGATTTTTATGGTTCAAATAATAATGATGGAGCAATTGCAATATTGGTTGAACAAAATAATTATTTGTTAGGAGGATTGGCTCGGGATAGCATTTACAATCGTTTGCATTTAGCATTCTTGAAACTAGATTTAAATGGTAATACTTTGTTTCTCAAGTCTTATGGTTCACCTAATACTGATTATTTTATGGGATTAGTTGGTTCATTGGTCAAAACTTATGATAGCGGTTATATTGTGGGAGGAAGTATCAATATTGGGACGGGGGTAAGTATGATAATGAAACTGAATTCAAATGGAGATAGCTTATGGACAAAATTGTATGGAGACAGTATAGCATTTGAAGCCATTTATCAAATCAAACAAACCAAGGATAGTGGGTTTATTTGCGTGGGCGCATATAACCCAACTGGACCGGCTTTACTTGATATTTTGTTGATTAAAACAGACAGTATTGGAAATGTTCAATGGCGCAAAACTCTTGGATCATCCGGTCTTTATGAACAGGGATTTAGTGTTCAACAAACATTTGATGGAGGGTATATTGTTGGATGTAACAAGATCGGTGCTGGAGCTAATGACCCATTGTTAACATATATTTTAAAATTAGACAGTGCAGGTAACGTGCAATGGCCGTATTCACTCCCTCATCCTTTTAGCTCGTGCGGTTCATTTGTTATCCAAACTCCTGATAGCGGGTACCTTGCTAACGCATGTTTTACAGCTGTATCCAACGGTCCTTCAAGGCAAAGTGTTTTTAAATTAAATCCAAACGGACAGTTAATGTGGCAAAAGCATATAGGACCTGAAGGAACTACTACAGGCTTTTGTCAACTGTATGAAACCAATGATGGTAATTATATTTATGCTGCACAGGGTGATCCATGTTGTGGTTCCCCAGTCGGAAACACCGTGGATGGTAGAATTATAAAAATCTCACCACAAGGCGATAGCTTATGGTATCGCAGTTATTATCCTACTACTGCCAACTGCTCAGGTTTATGTGACCAGAATTATTTGCGAGATATTAAACCAACACCCGATGGCGGATACATAGCGTGCGGTTTTGTAGCTGATCAGCTTTTCCAGGATATGTGGGTAATAAAAGTGGATAGCACGGGGTGCGTGGATACGCTGTGTGTAGTAACCGGCTTATTTGAGCAACCCAAGGCAAACATTCCTGTTACTATTTATCCTAACCCGGCACATAATGATTTAACTGTAAGCGCATCCTTATTCAGAGATGCGGTTTTAACTGTATATGATTTATCAGGTCGTGCTCTAATGCAACAAGTATATAGTAAAGAAGCGGTAATAAATGTGTCTGCATTAAAAGCAGGGATGTACGTTATTACTTTACAAGCTGAAAAAGAAAGGGCGGTGAGTAAGTTTGTGAAGCAGTGATATAACATTTTTTCAATTATTGTAACCTTTCCTTTTATACCATCGTAAACTTACCCCATGAAGGCACACATAAGCAGGATGTGGATTAAGGAAAAAACAATAGGCATTGCAGTTGCGGGCTACCTTAATCGTTTGCAATATCAGTTCACCGGTATTGCAGATGTAAGACCTTTATATAAAGGAGAAAGACTAAGCTAATATGAAAAAAGTAATTATTGATTATAGTAGATTGACAGCAGCAGATTTGATAGAACTGGTAACTAATGTAAGAAGCAAGCTAACGGATAATGCAAATTTCCCTGACTTGCCGGTTAAGTTGGATGATTTAGAATCGGAAAATGATAAGTTAGTGCTAATTAATACTGCTGCCGAAGGCAAAGACCGTGAAAAGCTGGCAGAATTACGTGCACAGAAGAAGTATGTAGCAGATTTACTGCGTACTGAAAGTGTGTATTGTAATATGGTGGCTGCAGGCGATGAGGCGAAGTTATTAAGCTCAGGTTTTGAGCTTACGCGCACCCCTGAAAAGCACGGAAAGCCGGAGCAGGTTAAAAAGATAGTGGCAGCATATACCAATGTGCCTCAAACTATTGAATTGAACTGGAGCCGTGCTAAGTTTGCCCGGTTTTATAATGTGTATATGAGTGCTGATGGCGGAGATACATGGAGTATTATGGAAACGACCGGGGCTCGTACTGTGTTGTGTGATGCGCTTACCAGTGGTACGCGTTATCAGTTCAAGGTAATAGCAGTTAATACTGAAGGTGAAAGTATCGCAAGTGATATAGCCTCACAAATGGCTGCTTAAGTTAGGTGCTGAGTCACCCGTATTACCGGCTGACCATTTTAACTCCCGCATTACACATGCGGGAGTTTTTTTATTTATAGGATACGCTCTGCTGCCTTACTACCAACCTGCTTACCCTTTCATTATGGCATGAATGTTTTACTTTAGTAGCTTATTCTCACAAACAAAACAAGTATGAAAAAATTATTACCCGCAGCATTGCTGTTTTTATCTCTCAAAGCTTATCCACAAATATTAATCGGCAATGCAAACAACCCCACATCAGCCATTGCATTTCATCCCATGCTGGATTGCAATCCTCCTTTGAACATGGTGTCTTTTGTTTATGCTTCCACTCCTGCTGGCAATCCTGCAAAGGTGTTTGTTAATTATTCCACTAACAGTGGTGACACCTGGCAAAATGTAGGCAACACTATTTTTAATAATCCTTCGCCCACCTCACCTCCGCAGTATCCAAACACATTTATCTATAACCCACCCGGAAATACCATAGCTGATTCTGCTTACCTGCATTGGCTGAGCCCCGTGCAAATTTCAGGCAGCTACCAGGCATTCCGCTATGGAAGCTCACTTCCCGCTAATTTACCCTCCACTATTATCAATACTTCCGGTTTACCGGGAACAAATCTTCCTGTGGACGGAGTTATTACCCAACAAGGAGAAACTTATATATTGTTTCCACCTGTTGCAAGCGGGTCGCTCACCGTTGCCGACAGTGTGCATATTTTACATGGTGTATGGAATAACACAAGCCATGATATGATTTATACTTCCTCGTCCCTTGCCATGCCATTGGATCTGGGTGGTAATAATGTTTTCAATTACCGCACCGGTGGTATTGCCTTTGCCAATAATGGATTGACAGGATACATTTATCTGCTTGCACACCATGAATTCAGTTTTGCCACCGACTCCAGCTATTATCCTATCATTTATAAAACAACTGATGGGGGATTAACATGGAGCACTCCATCAGTAATAAACCTCAACAATGTCCATAGCATATTATTAACATCTCCAACAGGTAAGTACTCAGCAGGATTTGAAGTGGATGGAACGGTGGATGCCAATGGCGATCTGCATTTTGTAACAGCAGTGGCTCCCTTGCTGGCAAATAATAAAATGGATGTAAACGGTGGTCAGTGGGGCTTATTCGATATTTATACAGATGATGGAGGTACTACATGGCATGCTGAGCTGATTGACAAACCCCAAACCAATAACAATATTTACGGAGGTGGAATTACTACTTATAGCAGGGCACAGGCTTCACGCACATGGTCAGGTGATCATCTCTTTTTCGGATGGTTTGATACGGATACATTAAGCTTTGGTACTTCCAATACCCATCCTAATTTTTTTGTAAAAGGATATGATCTGAACTCGCATCAATGGACAACAACGGTGAACAAAACTTCGGCAACCACCGCCTCAGCTCTTTGCCTGTTTGGAATAGTGGCACCTTACGTGCTTGAAAACGGAACGCAGTATGAAATTCCCGTTACTGTTGCATTAGGCAGCAGTGGTCCTTCCATCCCATCAGATTATTATTACCTGAACAACCTGTTCATTGATTCCACCACCTTTAATCAGGCAGGCAATCCTGTTACGTTAAGTAACTCATTGGTGGCGATAGAAGAAACAGAAACACAGGATCATATTTCAGCAGGAGTTTATCCGAACCCGGCAAACGATAATGCAGGCTTTTATGTGATGAGTAAAACAAATACTCCGGTAACTTATGAGCTGGTGAATTCATTGGGAGAAACTGTTTATTCTTCAAACGATAAGAAACTTAAACCCGGAAGAAATGATTTTAATATTAATACAACATCTTTAAAAGCGGGAATATTTATTCTTCATATCAAAGCCGGGGGAAACCTGCTCTCAAAAAAGGTGGTGATTAAACACTAACTCTTCAATCATTTCAAAACTTCATATTCAGTTTCACATTTATTATTCTTGATGTAAGATAATTAGGAACTGCATATTGCCTTGCTGTTACATCCGTAATCCAGGTATAAGAAATGGTGTTATTCACCTGGAGAAGATTAAACACTTCCAGGCTCAATGACATGGCAGTTAGATTTCTGATAAAGATCAGCCGTGATTTATTAGGCTTGTCCTCATCAATAATTGTTTTTGAAAAACCAATGTCAACCCTGCGGTAAGGCGGAACACGCAGCACATCTTTGTAGCGGTCGTAACCAGGAGGTCCGAAAGGTAATCCCGTACCATAAATCAAAGTGATGTGCATTTTATAAGAAGGAAACTTGGGTAAATAATCCTGGAAGAATAAACTGAATGTCACACGCTGATCAGTAGGACGCGGAATATAACCGGGTTCAAACCGTGTGCTGTCAACTGGTTTGTTATTCACCGTGTAACCGGGAATAATTTCTTTGCCATCACTGTTGAAATATTTATAATAATAATCGCCTTGTATGTCTTCTTCAGTTTTTAAAACAGAAAGCGAAGCCCATGATTCAATACCATTCACAAACTCACCGTTGATACGCATATCCAAACCAGTTGCATATCCTTTGGAATTGTTATTTGCAAAATATCGTATGCGTAAGTTATCTGTTTTGTAAGGATCAAGATTATCAAGTATTTTATAATACGCCTCTGTAGTAAGTTTAAATTCACGTCCCCATTTTAAAAACTGATAATCATTGGCAAGTACAAAATGGATAGAGCGTTGTGCTTTTATATCATAATTAATTTTTCCGTTCAGGTCGCGCATCTCACGATAGAAAGGTGGCTGATAATAAAATCCTGAGGCGGCACGGAAAGCAAGATTTCTTCTCCACTTGGGTTTGTAAGTGATGGATGCACGGGGGCTCACATTAAATTCCTGATTCAAATCCCAGTAAGTTGCACGCACTCCAATGCTGTATGTTGCACGTTCATATTCCCAATTATTTTGAACATAACCGCTATAGCGGTTTGAATTAAGATTGATTTTTGTGATTACAACATTATTCATCACAATTTGCTGCTGGCTATAATGCGGCTCACCGACACTATCTCCCGGATGTGGCACTGAAAAATCAGATGAGTCGCGATACTCCCATTCATTCAAATCATCTTTTATCTTTTCATGTTGCGCTTTTATCCCCCATTGCAGGTTTGAATGTTCACGTGAATAAGAACCCTTATGCTCTGCATTAAAAACGGTGGCTTTTAAATCATTTCTCGCATGCGATAAAAATGCTCCTACCCCTCTGTTGAATGACACATCCCCAAATTCACTCGATCCTAGATCACGCTCCAACTCATCTAAACGATAAGCACCTACAATGTCATAATACTCGCGTTCAGTAGTATTGAATACACTTGTTATCAAACGCAGTCTTACTTTTGAATTTACTTGGTGAGCCAGCGTTGCCGAACCTTGTAAAACAGAATAGCTGTCTTTTTCCTGTCCATCAAAAAATACGGTGAACCTCAGCGCTTCATTGATGTTTCCAAATTCTGTTTCGCGATCAGTAGGAATAATCCGGTACTTGTTGCGCGAATAATTTGCAAGAATACTCAACTCAGTTTTTGGAGAAAAATAATAACTCACCAATCCCTGCACGTCAGTGAATGAAGGTTTATAATCTCCCTTTGTATCTAAATTCTTTAACAGGAACTGATTTGATTTTTGCCGCAGTCCAAACAGATAAGTTGCTTTCTTGTTTTTTGATGCTCCTTCAAGGTGCAGACCTGCACCAAGCAAACTTCCGTAAGCTGTACCTGCAAACTGTGTTGGTCTTTTATATTTTATATCGAGCACAGAGCTCAGTTTATCACCATACACAACAGCAAATCCACCTGATGAAAAATTGATAGAAGAAACCAAATCCGAATTGATAAAACTTAATCCCTCCTGCTGACCTGAACGAACTAAAAACGGACGATAGATTTCCACATCATTCACATACACAAGATTCTCATCAAAGTTTCCACCACGGACTGAATAAGTAGAACTCAACTCGTTGTTGGAAACAACACCAGGCAATGACTTTATCACATCTTCAAAATTTCCGGATGGGCTCACAAAACTTTGTAAAACTTTTGGATCAATGCGCTGAAGTGTGGGATCATTGCTTCGCCTGGCTTCTTTTGTAAATTCTGGAAGTGTGATGGCTGCTGATGATAATACAACCCTAATTTCCCTTCGTTCATTATTCGTTAAACGTAAAGTTTTTCTTATATCTCCATAACCAATAAAACTGAATGCAATATTTACTTCCCTTTCTGCAGGAACAGTTAATTCAAATTGTCCCCGATTATCTGTTTCAATTCCACCAGCCGAACCTACAACTGAAACGATAACAGATTCCATCGGTTTATTTAAACTATCACGCACCACTCCAAATACAGTGGCTGTTTGTGCCTGAACTTTCATAAAAATTAAAAGAATGAAAGAGAGGGAAAGGAAGTGTTTTTTCATTCAGGATTACTTATCATCTTTTTTCTTGTAAGCTCCTTCCTGCCATGCCTTGATAAATGCTGCCCAAGCTAACGGATTGAGTAAATTATTAACCGGATATTGACCTGCAGTATAAATCTGGTTGTTGCGGTGTTGAGTAGTGAATTTATAATTAATGCTTCCATCATAAGGAACATTTTCCTGCACTTCTTTATGTTGTGCAAGTTCAAGATTACGCATGGCACGCTGGGCATCATCATCAGGTACTTTCAACTCCACAAAAGCACGTTTAAATTCTTCTTTGCTTGGCCAGGGATAGATCACAGTTTCTTTCAGCAATATAGTATCCCTTGTGAGCATTTGAATTAATGAATAACGATTTTCTTTCAACGTATCGGGAATAATGAATTGAGATTTTTTATAACCGATATAAGAAAACTCCACTGTATCTCCTTTCATTGCTACAAAAGAAAAGAACCCATAGAAATCAGTAAGCGTTCCGCGGTAAGCGTGTTTGATAATTACACTGGTATAAGGAATGGGTTGAAGACTATCACTGGTAACCACCACACCTGAGAACTGAACCAGATCTTCATTCGATTTTTGAGCAATAGAATTGAAACTGCTAAGCAAGAAGATGATGACTACAAAGACTTTATTCATACGTGGCTAAATTATTTAATAAACAACTCTGCCAATTAACGGCATAACTATTATTTTATTGATCTTGTTAAAACAACATTCCAATTCACTTTCACTTGAAGTTATAAGACACCTTGGTTACTTAAACCATTTATGTTGTGCATAATGTGTATGTCATATTAACACTAACTCCGCTAAAAAAGGTTGATTTACCTAATCAATTGGCATTAAATTTTTCTTTGAATTTACCTTTGGAACAAATTGATAACTAAAGGCTTTGATGGCATAACTTTTGCGAATTCTATTGTGCATAAAACCCAAAAACAAACATGAGACAGCTAAAAATCACCCAAAGCATCACGAACCGCGAAAGCGCTTCGCTCGAAAAGTATTTGCAGGACATTGGGAAAGAGCCAATGGTGACCCCTCAGGAAGAAGTTGAATTAGCAGTAAGAATAAAAAAAGGTGACCAGGAAGCGTTGGATAAGCTTACAAAAGCCAACCTTCGTTTCGTGGTATCAGTATCTAAACAATATCAAAACCAGGGGTTAAGTTTACCCGACTTGATTAATGAAGGTAATTTAGGTTTGATAAAAGCTGCACAGCGTTTTGATGAAACTAAAGGATTTAAATTTATTTCCTACGCAGTGTGGTGGATTCGTCAAAGCATATTACAGGCAATTGCTGAGCAAAGCCGTATGGTACGCTTACCATTGAATCAGATTGGAGCATTAAACAAGGTGCGTAAATCCTTTTCAAAATTGGAACAGGATTTTCAACGTGAGCCAAGCCCTGAAGAAATTTCAGAACACCTGGACATTAGTCGTGACCAGGTGCGTGATGTGCTTAAAGTAAATAACAAGCCAGTATCAGTAGATGCACCCTTTGATAATAATGAGGATAGCAACACCTTGTTAGATGTAATGCGCCAGGAAGATGATGAAGGTACCGATGCGCATTTAATCAATCAATCATTGCAGGAAGATATTAACCGTTCGTTAAGTACATTGTCGAAAAGAGAAGGAGATGTGCTGAAACTTTTCTTTGGTATTGGCACCAAACATAATTTTTCTTTGGACGAGATTGGAGCGCAGCTTCAATTAAGCCGCGAACGTGTACGCCAGATTAAAGAAACAGCTTTGCGCAGATTGAAACAATCATCACGAAATAAATTATTAAGATCCTATATATAAAACAGATTTTTTTAGGTTGGTTAGGTTGTTTTCATTTGCGGGCTCCGGTTAACGGGGCTCGTTTTTTTTATTTTTCACTTGTAAAAACTCAAATTCAACTTAATACATCATATAATTCTTTTTCGATTCCTTTCAATCAAAATGTTTTCTTTGCAGCCTGATATAAATTATGAAAAACTTCTCCTTAATTTTAAACATCGTTCTGCTTGTTGCAGTTGTATTTCTTTATTTTAAAATTTATATAACCAAATCAGAAACTCCCCCTGTTATCATTCAGGGCAATACCAAAGAATCACCCATTGTATATATTAATTCCGATTCATTGCTTGATCATTACGATTTTTATTTAGCAATGAAAGCAGCATTTGAAAAAAAGCGTGACAGCATTGATAACATCCTTCAATACCGCGATAAGAATTTAAAATCAGAAGCAATGCAATATCAGCAAAAAGCTGAAACGATGACAGATGAAGAGCGCATGCGTACCGAAGAAGGGCTGATGCAAAAACAACAGGTGCTTGTTCAACTACGCGATAACCTGCTTGATTACTTAACAACAGAAGAAGAAAAAATGAATGATACTATTCATAGCCACTTAACAGGATTTCTTAAAAAATACAACAAAAACCACGGCTATCATTTCATTTTAGGAGTGCAAAAAGGCAGCGGTGTTTTATTGGCAAATGATTCACTAAATATCACCAGGCAGGTTGTGGAAGGATTGAATAAAGAGTAAATAAGCGACAGTCTTTTTCTTAATCAAAAAAAACTTTCTCACTCTCTCTTAAATAAACTTAACATCGTTTTATACCCTTGACCATTCGATATTAATCTTCCCTTATCTTTTATTACTTCCTCTCCTATTACTTTTGTTATACCTTTAATTGATTTTAAATTTCGTAGTTTGCAGATTAATAATCCTTAATTATATTCTAACAATTTAAAAAAAAACCAATGAAAACAAAAACAAACAAAATGAAAGTAGTGATGCTGTTTGCATTAGCAATTGTAATTAATCAAACCACCCATGCACAAAACTGGGTACTGCCCGG
>JANLUX010000436.1:0-7560 GCA_031363705.1 Bacteroidota bacterium | reverse complement strand
CATCAGTAATTCCAAAAATAGAAAAAATGAATCATGATGATAAGCAGTATTCCAATATTTCAGAGTCCCGCGGTAGGGGCGGAGACTCTGAAACTACTGAGTGTGCGAAACTTTGAACCTTAAACTTTAAACCTTGAACTTTTTATGGTGCCGTAAAATCAAAGCTCGTATTACTTCCAAACGTTACCGGCAGTTTGCTCCAGGTTTCAATGGAGTTGCGATGTTGCAACACGATATAATAAGAGCCATTGATGAGTGAGCCCGGGAACTGCACCAATGCGTTGCCGTTAGTTAACAATATCGTCTGCTTTGATGTAACTAAATTATAAGGAGCATTAGCTTCATGCAGCACCACGGTAATGGTATCGCAATAATTTAGAGGAAACAAAACAGGATCGGAGTTATTAAGCACCGCCTGCATTTGTCCTCCACCTGTATAAAACCCTTCTATAAATGCTTTGAGATTTAATAGTTTCAGTAAAACATACGGCTGCTGAAATCCCTGAGTAAGCAACGTGTTTGCACCTTGGAGTGTAAGGTTTACATTTTGCCCGCATGTCCAGGATAGCGTTGTTCCACCTCCCGTAAAAAATCCTCCTGAGGTAGCCATTACTCTTGAAAGCTGATTCTTCTTAAATGGAATAGCGGATGTATATCCCCCAGGAGAAAAACAGGCAACAAGGGGTTGTGCAGGATCCCCATACCCATCACCATCGCTATCATTATACCAAGTGGGTTGACCAGTGATTAACGGGTCGGCATCATCTGTTAATCCATTACAGTTATCATCAATGTGATTACAAATTTCAGGGGCTGTCGGGTATATGTTTACATTGCCATCATTGCAATCAGTATTGTTTGTTGAATATCCCGTTGGCGGTGATGTTGCGCATACCAAACCAGTATTGGTGGAACCAAATCCATCATGGTCTGCATCAATAAAATAAGATACAGGCGAATGAATAGCAGCATTGTTATCATTGCAATCGGTGTTGTTGGTGGAGTTGCCCGGTCCCGCTACTGAGCAAAAGGGCTGTGTGCCTGCTGCACCATAGCCATCCAGGTCAGCATCGAGGTAATTCAATGTCATGCCGTAATCAATTTTCCTGATCCGCTGATTGCTCCTGTCGGAAAGAAAGACATTGCCACATGCGCTCACTGCCACACCACTGATATTGTTGAACACAGCAAGGCGCGGATCGCCACCATCACCTGAGAAACCTTGTAACCCCGTTCCTGCTATCCGACTGTAGGATCCATTCACCACTTTCCAGGCTTGCCAGGGAGATGTAACGATAAAACCGCCCGTGGCATCCACTGCCACATCAGTTCCAAAGCCACTGGTTGAAAAGGGTTCCAGGTCGAGTGTATTGGCTGCACCGGTGTCGGCAGTGTTGGTACCTCCGCCAGCAACGCTGGTAATAATGCCGGTGACTGCATCAATTTTTCGGATACGCGATTGCGTAGCGCGCTCGAGGATATAGATATTCCCGGAAACATCAATTGAAATCCTGCGGGGTGAAATAAACCGGGCATTGGTTGCAAGCCCGCCATCACCAGAGGAAAATGGAAGACCATTGCCTGCGATCGTGTAGATGAATCCCGTAGCGACAATTACTTTGCGAATGCGGAAGTTACTTGCATCAGCAATATAGATATTTCCTGCAAGATCAAGGGCTACTCCCTGAGGGGTGTTGAGCTTTGCTGATGTAGCGTTAATTCCATCCCCGTTGTAACCTAAGGTGCCGTTTCCCGCAATGGTAGTGATGATGCCCGTGAGGGCATTCACCTTTCTGATTTTGTGGTTACTTTGGTCAGCAAAAAAAATGTTTCCTGTCGCATCCACACAGATCCCCACAGGAGAAGCCAGTTGCGCCTGCGTAGCAGGACCGCCATCACCGCTTGAGCCGGACGTACCGTTGCCTGCAACAGTAGTGATAAGACCTGTTTGCGCATTTATTTTGCGGATAGTGTAGTTTTGGTTATCCGCAATATATAGGTTACCCGCACTATCCATTGCAATTCCTTGAGGGTTGTTAAAGGAGGCATTAACCGCCTGTCCGTTATCACCGCTGTATCCTATAACACCGTTTCCGGCAATAGTGTTGAACACTTGCGAATAAGCAGGAAGATAAAAAATGCACAGCGCAATAAAACACATTGCACCTGACCAGTATGGCAAGCATGGGACGAACCTTCTACCTGTTTGCTGAATTATTAAATTCCGTTTCATCGTATTATTTGTTTGCAGTGAACGGAACAATGGCATTTACTTTTGATTCCAATGCCTGCATCTTTTGCTCAATGGAAGTCAGCATATTCTTCAATGTGTCATTTTCTTTTAGCAACATTTCGTTTTTTGAATTCAGCTCCTGCACTGCTTTTACCAGAGGAACGGTAAACTGCGAATACGCAAGGCTGTAGTTGTCATGATCATTTACAGGTATGTGCAAGCCATTGAAATCATATCCTGATTCTTTCAGAGCAGTTTCCACTTCCTGTGCTATGAAACCGCTTTGGCGTATGGCAGTGGAAGGTCCGTAATCAATGTCTTTTAACCTGTCTTTTTTATCACCACTATGCAGAAACTCATCGAACTTTTTTGTATCGAAATTATAAACCACCGGGCGCAGGCGCATAATGAAATCCAGCCCTTTCACCTCTTCTGTAATATTGTTTTTGAACCTGCCGTCAGATGGATTGCTGAAGGCCACCTGACCTTCAATTAGAGTAATATTAGTGTTGCCGATGCGCACTTTGTCGGAGGCATTTACGACAGCATCATACCCAATAGCTGTAGAGTTTATTTGTGTTCCGGAAGCGCCACCAGCATCAGTGCCAACGAATGTATTGTAATAACCTGTTGTGTTGCCCGATCCTGAGTTTCGGCCAAAAAAGGAATTACCGAAGCCGGTAGTGTTGCCACCACCAGCATATTGCCCGAAAAAAGAATTGAAGTTTCCGATGTTATTTAAACCCGAGTAGGTTCCAAAAAAAGAATTTCTTTCTCCAGATATATTGTTAGTCCCTGACTCATGGCCAAAGAAAGAATTGTAATCTCCTGATTTGTTCTTATAACCCGAATGAGAACCAAAAAAAGAATTGACGGTTCCGACATTATTACTATAGCCTGAGTTGGCTCCAAAAAAAGAATTAGCTTCTCCCCCAGTATTGGAATAGCCGGAATGGTTCCCAAAAAAAGAATTGGAGTTGCCTAATATGTTTCCAAAAAGATCGGTCAAACCACCATTATATCTACCGGCTCCGGATCCAACAAAAGTATTTTTACCCTCTGTTAAAACCCGAAAACCTGCGCTATCCCCAATGAATACATTGTCAGCTCCTGAACTCAACGAATCGCCTGCTGCATAACCAAGCGTTACTACCCTTTTTGAACGACCTACTTTACCCGCATTATGATTGTTTACTTTAATATTAAATGGTACATCATCTATTGTGCCGATAAAGTTCAATGAATCCGTTCCTGCATTACCGCTTAAACCCCATCCTCCTGAACTTGAACGGGAGTAAAATGCATAGGGTACGCTCAGCATCTGTTCAGTGCCCATGTTAGCATAGTTGCTGCCGCCAGCCGTATCCAGCTCTACCTGAAGATACTTAAACGATTTTGCCCAGTTAATGGCGGCAAATGTTCCGCTCACAACAGTTCCCTGCCCTATGTTGGAAGTAAACAATCCAAGCAAATTAGTGGTGGCGGGTTGGGTTTCTTTATACACCACTACACCTCCGGGTATGGAGTCATGAATGCTGAAACGCAGCGAGATGTTGTGGTTGGTAATGGGATTGCCGGATAAATCCCGCGCTACTGCCTGGTAAGGGATGGCTTGGGGAGCTTGCGCAAATGCAGAATTAATCCCGAACCATCGGGAGCAGAATGCAGAATTGAGAATTAAGAGGAGTGTGATGATTTTTTTCATGGGTATAGATTTTTTTTGTTTTTTTAATGATTAAGTAATGACAATAAGAAAACCCGACTTGCCTTTTTGGAGAGGAGGGTTTCGAATAATGTATATTTTGGTGATTAACGAAAAAAACTTTTAACTAACCGCGTTGTTTGATAGTAAACTTTAGCTATAATTTAAGTATGAAACTTCAAATGTAAGGCTAATGTTTTAGATGTGCTACTATTATTATTATTTGAATGCTACAACTATTTCTCACAGCAGATAAATTACACAGGTAAATTCTGTAATTCATAATCCTGAATTCTTAACTTTTAATTCAATTGTTTATTATAACCCCGGATAAAGCACAAAGAAAAACAACACAAACTAATGCAGCAATTAATCGTAAAACGTGTTATTGATTTTTCAAAAGAAGATGCACTGTCACCATATCGAATCATGGCTTGCCAGGAAATAAAAACTACGTGGCATCCGGTGGGGATTTAATAAACAAATACTGTTTTAATAGACAGGCTTTATAATTTTTTCTCCAGCGTTGGTGTCCGCACCAATGCCTTTACCCGCTGTTGGTATTCTAATTTGTAAATTCACTTCTGGTTTGTGTTCCTTCCACAAACCATTGCCTATTCAGAGAGATAAAAGTATAAACCGGTTTATTCACCGGTTGGTGGAAGTAAGAACCACCAACCTGACAACAATAGCATCATGAAAGCAACAATCCTCAATCATGGTCATCAATTAAATCAGTTAAATCATGGTTCAGACAAAAGTTTGTACAGTCAGTGTCAAGACGGTAGGGATTATTATGGAAATGGAAAAAACTTAAATCAAATGGATCATTGTTCTGCTCCAATACATTGTTTAATCTATCTTCGCCATTACCTGATTCGGGGAGGGTTATTCAGATTTTTCAGCTTCACCCTTTGTATTAAAATATTAATCTATAACATATAATCAAAATATTATGACCAATTTTTTATGCAAATATTGCGGAAGCCAGTTTGCTACAAGCGCCCTTTTAACAAAGGGTGTATGCCAGAAGAATAGCGAAGGAAATCATCATGTATTGTATGAAGGCGATGAAAAAACTGTATATGTTTGTATGTTCTGCAAAAGCAAATATGCTACTATTTTGAATTTAACTTTGGGAATCTGCAAAAAAAATCCAACAGGTAAATTTCACATTCCTGCAATATGAAATTTCACGTCTGGTTGGTCTTCCTTCGACCATCCAGTAACCGTTCAACTTATTACCGGATAGCAAATCAGCCCTTCACTAAACATAGAATACCGTTCAACTTATTACTTGGATAGCAAATCATCCCTTCACTAAACATAGAATTTTCTACGCTTTTTCTATATTCATGTTCTTGCGCATAATTTCCAGGTTCCAAAGACTCACATCCCTCATTAATTTCAGAGTCTCCGCTTTTCGCGGGACTCTGAAATTTTTGTATGGAGCAAAAACCTAATACTACAGAATTAAAAACTATGCATCAGCCTCCCTCACTCGGCTAAGTTTTCCATCTTAGCAAAAAAAGTTTGTCTGGTTTAAGTGTCTTTCCTGCCGATAACAATAGGGATAAACCCTGCCATTAATAAAAACTGCACATAGCTGCATAGCTCCACCTTAGCATATAATTTTATTTTGCGCCTTTGCAAGGGTGTGTCACGAATGAAAGAGTAAATATAGTTCTTTCAATGCTGAATAAAAGATGATAGCAGGTCTATCGCATACGCTTTACAGAGAGGGTATGCAAACCACCTGAAGGTGCTATGTACAAAAGGCATGGTGCTGAACGTTCAGGGAAAAGGTGCTGTAAAACAGCATCAGGTGAGTGTGAAGAAGCTGAACATCATTGAACCGCTGATGAAATGTCGAAAGGGCAAATCGTTGTCAAAACCATTGGGTTCCTACGACCGATGGGAAAGATTGTAACGGACATCTGTTTACTGGTTACAGGACAACCGGCATTAAGGCGGCAGGAGCTTTACACAACTTGTCCCGATTTTTATCGGGAGGCTTTTATTCGGAACGTGAGAAACTGCCTTGTTGATGCGCGACAAGCTTTGCAGGAATTACTTCGCAAGGAGTAAGACCGTTAGTGAACAACTTCGGTTCAGACTGCAACTCAATTCTGTTTCAGACAGGAAATGCAACAAGGAGTGTCGGACGAAGTCATAGTAGCGCAGAAGTTTCTGTAATGGGAATGGAGCGAAGGACTTCGGTTATCTAAGTAAAAGTAAATTGAAACAACCATTAAAAATGGGATGATGACAAAAGAAATTACAAAATCATTTGCGGTAAGCAAGCGGATGGTGTACAACAGCTACCTGAAAGTGTGTGCCAAAGATGGAAGTGCAGGGATAGATAAAGAAACGATTGAAAAGTTCAATCAGAATTTATCGAAGAACCTGTACAAAATTTGGAACCGCATGGCATCAGGCAGTTACATGCCACCACCTGTACGCACCGTACTTATTCCAAAGAAGCAAGGCGGATTACGACCGTTGGGCATTCCCACCGTTAGTGATCGCATCGCACAAGGCGTAGTAAAAGATTACTTTGAGCCACAGATGGAAACCCTCTTTCACAACAGTTCTTATGGATACAGACCTGGCAGAAGCGCGCACGATGCGTTAGCACAATGCCAGAAAAACTGTATCACACATAGCTGGGTGATAGACGTTGACATCAAAGGGTTCTTCGACAACATTAGTCACGAACTGATGATGCAGCTATTACAACAGCACACACAGGAGAAATGGGTGTTGCTGTATGTAAACAGATGGTTGAAAGCAGGCATAGAACAACAGGATGGAAGCATAGCAGCACGAACCAAAGGCACACCGCAAGGAGGTGTAATAAGTCCGCTGTTAGCTAACATTTATTTGCACCATGCCTTTGATAAATGGATGGACGAAACAAAACCGCGTAACCCCTTTGAGCGTTATGCAGATGATATAGTTATCCATTGTCAAAGCAAAGAGGAAGCGGAACAACTGCTTGTACAATTAGCGGAACGGATGAAAGAGTATTCACTCGAACTGCATCCTGAAAAGACCAAGATTGTGTATTGCAAAAATTATCAGCGACATGAAAAACATGACAATGAGAGTTTCACTTTTCTAAGCTACAGCTTTCAACCACGAACGATAAAGGATAAATTTAGCGGAGTGAAACGTCTGTTAGTGTACAGTGCAGCCATCAGTCAAAAGGCAAAAGCACACATCCGAACACGCATCAGAGAAGTGTTCAATCCGCAGCACAGTATGCAGACATTAGAAATGACAGCACGCATACTCAATCCAAAAATCAGAGGCTGGATTAACTACTACACCAAGTTCAACAGAGACAAAGCACACAGCGTATTTTATCATCTGAATTTTCTAATCCGAAAATGGATCAGGAACACGTATAAGATACGAAGCAAAGGAAAGTTGTATAAAAAGTATCAATTGATACAAGCAACCAACCCTGCATTGTTTTATCAATGGCGAATAGGAATAAAAGCATGATTAGATAACAAGAGCCGTGTGAGTTGAGAGACTCAAGCACGGTTCTGTGAGAAGCTTGGGCTGAAATGCCCTTGCTTACTCGACTGTCCACACTAACCGGGCTCTTGATTTATGC
>JANLUX010000426.1:0-8167 GCA_031363705.1 Bacteroidota bacterium | reverse complement strand
TATCAGTATAACTTGTTGCACCAACCGGAACAGTGCCTGTTAAGGAATAATTTACGCTATCAGTTGACCGAAAAATATTATAATATGCTACCCGGTTTGGAAGCAGCGTTGGAGGCATCCATTCAGTCAAGACATATTTATTATTGATAACAGTAGAACGTACAATCGCCACCTGCTGACCGGCAAAAATATTTACCGGTGTTGCGTCAGAGGTATCGCTTAAAGAAAAATAAGGAATACCATTCAGATCATTTCCTGTGATCCGGTAAGAATATTTATAAGGGCAGGAGAGTGTTGTATCAAGATAAGTAAATGTATTTGAAGGAACCGTTGCAATAACCGCTGTGGATCCATTTGAAACTTCAGTTCGTGTGATAGTGTAACTTGAAACAGGACAACCTATATATGAAGTCCAGTTTACACGGATATTTTGCCCGGACTGTGTGGCAGTCACATTAATTGTAGTATGTGGAATTAAAGCACTTAACGGAAGTTCAAAATTACACTTGTCAATGGTTTGAAGCAGGTAGGTATAAGTATTGTTTCTTGTATCTAAATTATTATCAGTGTAAAGACTGGTTGGTGCCGAAGCAGCATTTTGCGGAGTGATATCAGTATAAATAAGATCATACACATTGGTAGATGGATTAAAGCGAAAAACTTTGTAGGAGGCAAGATCAGTTGCTGAGCTGTTAGTCCATAAAATATCAACATGACTGTCATCCACAACACTTACTGATAGAATCGGATCAGCCGGTGGAGGCAGTGTGTCAAATATCTCAATGTAAGAAGGTACAGTCAAGAGGGAAGCACATCCGTTTGAATTAGTAACAACAAGTGTGACATTATAAAAACCAGGCGTTGTATAAGTGATCAAAGGATTTTGGAGTGTGGAAGTATTAAAACCGAAATTCCAACTGTAAGTGGGACTCTGCAATTGTGTTGATTGATCAGTAAACTGGATTGCTGAATTTATACATCCGTTCACAGCGTCAGATGTAAATGCTGCCGAGGGCGATTGATTCACCACAATGGGTTGTGTGAAATAAAAAGTATCAGAGCAACCAAATGCATTATATGCAATTAATACCGGCAAATAATTTCCACCCATCAGATAAGTATGCACCGGAGCAGCAGCTGTTGAAGTGTCTCCATCGCCAAATTGCCATAAATAACTAATTGCAAATGTTGTGGAATTGGTAAAGGTGCTTGTGTAAGGAGAACATCCACCTACATCAAGAGTGGTTGCCTGTGCAACTGGTGAGTGATTCACGGTGATGAGTTGACTCATGCTGTCAACACAGCCAAAAGTGTTTGTCACAGTTAATGTAACATTATATACTCCTGAATCAGCATAAGTCACCAGACCTGTTTGTGTGCTGCCACTTGTTCCATCTCCGTAATTCCAGTTGTACAGCGGATTTGCCAGGTTAGTTGAATTATTTGCAAACATCACTGTCCCCGGTGTGCATAATGTTGTTGCATTAGCAGTAAAATCAGCTATGGGTGTTGCATGCACAATAATTGGAGTTGTAAAATTGAATGTATCAGCACAGCCGAAATTATTGGTTGCAATTAAAGTTGGATAGTATGCACCCGGCAAAGTATAAGTGTAAGATGGAGCAGTTGCAGGTGATAAATCTCCATTGCCAAAATACCATGTGTAAGAAGTTGCACCGGTACTGTTATTAATAAACTGACTCGTGTATTGTTGACATCCTTCCCAGTCATTAGTTGTAGCATTGGCAACAGGTGTAGGATTTATCACTATTTGTTGTGAGGTAATATTCCGGCAACCATTATTATTGGTTACCATTAATGAAACAGTGTAAGTATTGGCAGTGATATAAGTAGTAGAAGGATTTTGAGAAGTGCTTGTTTGTGCATTTCCAAAACTCCAGTTATATGTTGGACTGATAATCTGAGAGGAACCGTTGTTAAAGAATATTGTAGAAGGTTCACATTCCACTGTGTCGCTTGGAGTAAATACTGCAACAGGAGATTGTTTAACATTAATATTTTGAATCAAGGGAAATGTATCCCTGCAACCATATTGAGTGGTAGCAACGATAACAGGGTAATAAATTCCTGCTGTTAAATAGGTGTGTACAGGATTTATTGTTGATGAAGTATCGCCATCACCAAATAACCAAATATAACCGTCAGCAAAACTGCTTTGATTTGTAAAAGACGCAGTATAAGAATTACAACCTGCCGTATCAGCGGTAGTTGCCTGTGCCGTAGGATTCGGATGAATGTCAATCGGAATAGGAAATGTATAAGAGGAGGTACATCCTATAGTATCCTGCGTTATTAATGTAACTACAAATGAACCTGTATCCTGGTAAATGTGAGTTGGGTTTGCTGTAGTGTCAGTATTACCATCTCCAAAATTCCAGCTCCAGCTGGAAGCATTAATGGATGAATCAGTAAAAACAGCACTGAAAGACTCACAACCTGTGGTGGATGAAATAGAGAAATTTGAGTAAGCGCCCGGTATAGCAATGTATGCAGATTTAAACATGGTGTCAGCACATCCTGCGCTGTTGGTTGCTATTAAACGTATGTCATAAAAACCCGGAATATTGTAGATGTGTGCAGGATTAACGTTAGCTGATGAGCTTCCGTCACCAAAATCCCAAAGGAAAGAAACAGCATCTGTAGATAAATTGCTAAAGTTGATTTGAATGGGCGAGCAACCTGAAACGCTTGGCGCAAAAAAATCTGCTTGTGGTGTTTGAACGTTAATCAATGCGGGATAAAAAATGGTGTCAACGCAATTTCCGGGGAATGTCGCTACTAACATAATATCATACGTTCCATCAACGGTGTAGATATGTGTTGGGTTTTGTGATGTAGAAGTTCCACCGTCACCAAAATTCCATTGCCAGCTTACAGCTTGTGCTGACTGATCAGTAAACTGCACAGTGAATGGTGTGCAGCCTGATACAATATTGGATGTTGCACTTGCTGCGTAATAACTAATATTTGTTTTGGTTCTTGTTTTAGTACAGCCATAACTGTCGGTTATTGTTAATGATACTTGTCCTAATGGAGCTGTTATAAATGTATGCACAGGATTTTGAAGAGTAGAGGTAGTTCCATCACCAAAATCCCAAAACCATGAAACAGCATTTGGGCTAAGATCAGTATAGGTAACAGTAATTGGTAAGCACATATCACTGCTTGTAAACATAAAATTACATTGCGGAGAAATAATTACAATTAAATTATTTTTCACCATTGCATTTGAACAACCATTTGTATTAGCTGTTAATGTTACAGTGTAAACACCCGCAGCAGAATAAGTATGCGATGGACTGGTTGCTGTGGAAGTTGTTCCATCACCAAAATCCCAGAGATAAGAAGTTGCATTGGTGGAGGTATTGTTAAACTGAACTGGTAATGTAAGACAACCTGTAGTATTTCCGGCAACATTAAAATTTGCTATAGGATTATTAACTACCACCGGTGCTATAGTAAAAGTATCAATACAGCCGGCAGTATCAGTGGTGATTAAGCTCACGTTATAGTTACCAAGGGCAGCATAAGTATGCACCGGATTTAATTGAGTTGATGTGGATGCATCTCCAAAATTCCAGTTAACAGAAGTAAATGCTGTTGGATTTACGGTGGTAAACTGGCTGGCAGTTCCAAGGCAAACATTATTTGAATTTATCTGGATTGGATTTGGATGCCCCAGTGTCACAGTAGTGCTTAAGGACGACTGACAACCATTTCCAACGGTAATATTTAATGTAACATTATAAGTTCCCGCAGCATTGTAAGTGTGTGTGGGCGCTGCTAATGTTGAGGTTCCTCCATCACCAAAATTCCATTGATATGAAACGATATTCGCTGTAGCAGTGCTGAATGAAACTATATAGGGTTTGCAAACACTTATGATGTTTGCAACAATAGGTTTTGGATTGTAAGCAATCACCTCTACTATAGCAAATGGATTATAAGACTGAGAGCATCCTCCTGCCATTGAGGAATTTAATGTTACTGTGTAGATGCCTGGAACGGTGTAAATATAAGATGGGTTCTGGGTGGATGCCGTTCCTCCATTACCAAAATTCCACAACCATGAATTGTTTCCCTGTTTCGGATCAACAAAATTTACCGGGTTATTCTGACAGACTTTAAATGTATCAGGCATAACATACGCCACATTTCCGGGTACAACACGAATGTAATTTGATCTGTAAGCAGTGTCCTTGCATCCAAAATAATTGGTAACAATCAGATAAACTGTATATGTTCCTAATGTATTGTAAGTATGTGATGGATTTGGAGCGGAAGAAAAAGTTCCGTCACCAAAGCTCCACAACCAGCTTACTGTGCCTGTTTGCGGTGATGATGTTGTAAATACTGATGTCATTCCCGGACATCCGATAATGGGAGTAGCAGTAAAATTTGCGCGCGGTTCTAATACCAGTACTGAATTGTTTTTTGTAACAGTATTTTGACAACCGTTTGCAGAATAAGCAGTAAGCGACACATTGTAACTTCCGCCATTTACATAATAATTAGCAGGGTTTGCAGCAGTGGAAGTTGCTCCATTGCCAAAGGTCCATGCATAGGTAGCAGCTCCAACAGATGTATTAGTAAACTGTGCGGTGTAAGCAGCACAGCCGGTATCCTGCACCACAGAAAACGCAGCAACAGGTGGCGAATCAACAGTAACAAGATTGGGTATTGTAACACTTCCGTTGCAACCGCTTTGTGTTGTTACGGTAAGCGTTATAGCATAGCTTCCGGGTGTGGTATAAGTATTAGATGGAGTTTGTTGTGTAGAGGTGTTGCCATCGCCAAAATTCCAGCTCCAGCTTGTTGCATTAGGTACCGTGCAGTTAAAGTTAATTGCAAGCGGACCGCATCCAGCAGAATCATTCATTGTAAAAGAAGGAACTAATGATGCACCAATATTGATGTAGTTTGTTTTAACGATTGTATCCATGCAGCCATTGGCATTGGTTACAATTAAGGATACTGTATATGTTCCTGATGCGCCATAAGTATGACTTGGATTTTGCAGCGTGCTGGTAGTGTTGTCACCAAAATTCCAGTTCCATGTTGTTATTCCTGCAGTGGTGCAGGAGAAATTAAAAACATCAGAAGGATTGCATGTGGAAGTTATATTACTGGTGAAAGCTGCTGTAGGTTTTTGATAAATGGTTATATAATTATTTTTTGTTTTGATACCCTGGCAACCATAAGTACTCGTTGCAATTAATTTAACAGTGTATGTTCCCGGTGTTGAATATGTATAACATGGATTGGCAGCAGTGGAAGAATTTCCATCTCCGAAATCCCAGATATAAGTGGCTGCATATTGCGAATTGTTTGTGAAACAAATACTATTTACATCCTCACATCCTGTTAATGGCGAAGCAGTAAAATCTGCAACAGGGTTTGGCACAACAATGATGGTCGCATTTGCAATTGATTGCTGACCATTTAATGTATTGGTTGCAGTTAATACTACTATATAAGTATCAGGAGTTAAAAAAACTGTTGAAGGATTTAATAAGGTGGATGTGTTTCCGTTATTAAAATTCCAGGCGTAGGAGTTAGCTCCTGTTGAAGTATTTGTAAAATTAACCTGTAATGGAGCACAACCTGTTTGCACATTACTGGTAAAAGACGCTACAGGAGTTTGTGCACTCACCATGCTATAAATTAAGCACTGTGCAATGAACAGTAAAACTGTTACATTTTTTTTTGCTGACTTAATTCTGCTGATAAACATGGTACTGCTTCCGGCTGATAAAAAGTGTGTGCATTATAAATGTCGTGTTAACAAAATTATTTTTGCTCGTCCAGCGCGTAATTATTAAAGTTGGATGATTGATTTAAAATCGAATTCACCCCACTGTATAATTGCTGACCTTCTTTGGTGATCTTCTTTACCCGGTAAAAAGAAAACCCTGCAGGAGGACTGTTATCAATCCAGCTATAATATAACTCTATCTCAGCACCGATACCCTCTTTTACACCTATTGATTCAAACTTCTGTCCATCACCTGAGCGCTCTATTACATAAATACAATCTTCAGGTTCGTTCTTGGAAGTCCAGCTTACGAAAACTTTTCCTGAGTTATAAATTGACTGATAATTGTAAATGTTAACTGACGGTTGCGAGCTTGCACTCATCACCAGTGGATTCTCATCTGCCGATTGTGCCATTGTTGATCCGGCAGCAGCCATTAATAATAAGAATACCAGTGCTTCTACAAAAAACAAAAACCTGAATGGTGATCCTTGCTCTTCGTCACGATTAAAATATCGTTTGGGTTTTGAATACATCAGCATACGGTTTTCACGCATCATCTTATACATATCCATTGAATTGTTCGCGTTTGTCATTGTATTATCCTCCATCATTTTTGAGTTTATGTTAAATTTATGAGCATCTATACGTAAGAATGTGTACAAAAGGTTACATAGTTACACTTGTAAGGTTTTTGCAGTTTTTGTATTGTTTTTTTATCCTGATGACTGCCCGGTAACATTTTTCACCTCTGAATTTTAGTTTTTATAGTTTTCTATTCACCACTTTGAATGCTTGTAATATTTATTGATGTTTTATATTTATTACGAAGGTTTTTGTTTTTTTGTTACACTAATCAGGCATTTTTAATCAGAAACGAAGCACGAAAAACTCACACGATGCCTCTGCTACCCATGCCAATCAGCTGGAAACTTGTCATTATTAAAACTCCAGATCTGTTAAAGCATATAAGTCTTTAAATGAAAAAATGCTTTTATATTCTCAAGATTCCTGAAAAATTTTATGAACTCCCTGCAACAATTGACAAGTTTCCTTGACAGATAAATGTTAGATTTATTTCGGATTACTTATGGTTAGTGAAAAAGTAAATATTAATCAGGCACTTTAAAAATGCAAATCCAATTTACTAATCCGCAGATATTAAATGCCTGACTATTAAACTTACTTAAATAAAAGAAAGAAGTAAATAATTAAATAAATGATTTTTTAATACAGATAACAGTTATGAAAAAATTCTGTTATCTGTATTTTTCAAATCACATCCCAAATCGTTTCGCAGCTTCTTCCCAGTTCACCACGTTCCACCAGGCGGTGCAGTAATCAGGTCTGCGGTTTTGATAGTTGAGATAATAAGCGTGTTCCCAAACATCTAATCCTAAAACAGGAATGCCTTTTAATTCTGAAACCTCCATCAATGGATTATCCTGGTTTGGCGTGGAACCAATTTCTAATTTTCCTGAACTGTTTTTTACTAACCATGTCCAACCTGATCCAAAACGGGTGGTGCCTGCAGTGTTAAATTTTGTTTTGAATTCGTCAAACGATCCGAATGCTGAGTTGATTGCTTCTGCCAATGCACCTGATGGATTGCCTCCACCGTTTTGCTTCATCAATGTCCAGAACAATGAATGGTTATAATGTCCTCCACCATTATTGCGAACAGCAGCAGGATATTTTGAAATGTTTTTACAGATTTCTTCAATGCTAAGTTTCTCCGCATCTGTACCGGCAATTGCATTGTTTAAATTAGTGATATACGCCTGGTGATGCTTGCCATGATGAATCTCCATCGTTTTAGCGTCAATATGAGGTTCGAGTGCGTTGAACGCATAAGGTAATGCAGGAAGTGTGAAAGCCATGATTTTTATTTTGTTTTAAATAATTTGAGAAAGCGAAATTATAAAATACAACCATGATAATATATTTAATAGCATTACATTTTATTTGTAATGAGGAATTGCGTGATAAAATATTATAACGGTGGGCTCCTATAACTAATGTATAGCCTTAATTGTAACTGTGTCAAACCTATTTTAATTCCATAAAATATTTAATCAGCAATATATTCAACCAAAGCAAATTCTTTTATCTTTTTGGTGGGTGAATTTTTCTGCAATGGAATCCAGCTTGCAGAAAATGGGAGTCAACAAAAAGCCTGAGTTTATTTGATCGGTCATTATGTTGATCTATTATCTTCTTTACCAATTAAAGCCTGAGTCCTTATCTGACCGTTGACGGATATATCGGAATTGCAAAAGCACAACATTATCTCACCATTCCCAAAAAACAAAGAACCAGTTTCTCACTTCAAAACATAAAGCGCATGTCCCACAACAATCTAATTACCGATTTAATTTTTTCAAACTTAGA
>JANLUX010000414.1:0-2119 GCA_031363705.1 Bacteroidota bacterium | reverse complement strand
GACAAATCCGGAATCCAATTCCGGATTTGTCCAAAATTAATTTTACATTTGCTGCATGATAACAAGAACAGCAACAGCATATTTAAAAAAACTGGCAGCAGGTTTCAGGAGTGTTGCAGTGGTAGGTCCGAGGCAAAGCGGCAAAACTACGCTATGCAAAACGGTGTTTCCTAAAAAGCCTTATGTATCACTTGAAAATGCGGATACAAGAGAATATGCAATGAGTGACCCGCGGAGTTTTTTTAAATCAATATAAGAACGGAGCTATTTTAGACGAAGTTCAAAAGGCTCCTGATTTGTTTTCGTACCTGCAACAAGTGCTGGATGAAACAAAGAAAACTGGTTTGTTTATCCTCACAGGCTCCAATAATTTTTTAATGCAGGAAAATATTTCACAAACACTTGCAGGCAGAGTCGGGTATTTGCAATTGCTCCCGCTTTCGATTGATGAAATGGAGAGCAACGCCAAACTCAAAAGCAACTACACGCATCATGTTTTTACAGGCAGTTATCCAGAAGTGGTTAGCAAACCCAGATTAAACCCTTATCACTGGTATGCGAATTATATCAACACTTACATAGAGCGGGATGTACGGCAATTAAAAAATATTGGCAATCTCTCCACATTTTTAAAGTTCACCAAACTGTGTGCTGGCAGAACAGGTCAGATTTTAAATCTTACCTCTTTAGGAAACGATTGCGGCATTGATCAGAAAACAGCAGGTGCATGGTTAAGTGTGTTGCAAAGCAGCTACGTGGTGATGCTGTTACAACCTTATCACAAAAATTTTAACAGGCGGATTATAAAAAGTCCCAAGTTATATTTTTATGATACAGGCGTTGCCTGTTCGCTTTTAGGAATTGAGCATGAAAAACAATTGATAACACATTCGGCAAAAGGTTCATTGTTCGAGAACTTTATTATTATGAATATGCTTAAAGCAAGATATAATAAAGGGCTATCAAATAACCTGTATTATTTCAGGGATAAAACGGGGAATGAAGTGGATGCTATTGCGGATACGGCAGGTAAATTAACAGCCATCGAGATTAAAGCAGGTGAAACTATTTCTACTGATTTTTTCGGAGGATTGAATTACTTTGAAAAGCTTCAATCAAAATCAATCAAAAAAATATTGGTATATGGAGGCAAAGAGGAGCAAGCGAGAAAAAATAAAACTCTTGTAATGCCCTGGAACAAATTGATTTTGTGATTGGACAAATCCGGAATTCAATTCCGGATTTGTCCAAAATAGCTTTATCTATAGTTTCGCCCCTTGCTCCACCCACACACCAATTAATTCTCTTTCTTCCTCTGTAATTCCGGTCTTGTTTCCCTGCGGCATTGTTTTAGTTTGCACGGCACGCACCAAAATACGGTCAGCATGTTTTTGAATTTCGGCAGGAGTGTCAAATATAATTCCGTTAGGTGCAATTTTGTTTACATCATCAGTAGGTTTGGATGAATGACAGGTGATACAATGCTTTTGCATAATAGGCTGCACCCGCATAAAAGAAACAGCCGGTAAATCTTTTGCAGATTTTTTTTGTGGCGGAGCGGTTACAATAATCAATGCAAGTATTGCAATGGTTGCAAATGGAATTATCCATTTTGCGTAAATTCCCTTTTCATACAGATTAATAAAATGCCGGACTGCCACACTTGTTAAAGTTAATCCTGCAAGTATGATCCAGTTAAAATTATTTCCGAACGTGGTTGGAAAGTGATTGCTGATCATAATAAAAATCACAGGCAGCGTGATGTAGTTATTATGCAATGAACGCAAACCCGCAATCTTCCCAAGCTCAGGATTTACAGGTTGATTTGCTTTGGCTGCTGCAACCAATGCTTTTTGAGAAGGGATGATGCAGAAAAAAACATTGCCTGCCATGATAGTTCCCAACAGACCTCCAACGAGCATAAAAGCTGCACGCCCGCTTAAAAATTGTGAAAGAAAGAATGAAATGGCTATTACAATCAAAAAACCAATTACTGCAAATAATGTTTTCTTCTGCAACAGCGAAGTGTTACACATCCAGTCATAAATAAACCAGCCAAAGAACATAGTGCCACTGCCAATTAAAATGGCGGTGAGAGAACTGATTTCCCTGACTGATG
>JANLUX010000384.1:0-14760 GCA_031363705.1 Bacteroidota bacterium | reverse complement strand
CAAAATCTTTTGCATCCACAGGGTCAATGGTGAAGGTTGTGATCTTCCTGAAATCTTTGCGGTCAGCAATTTCTTTCTTTGAAATTTCAAAAGGAATTTGTTCCGACTCACGTTCAACTTTATCAGGAAACGAAAGGGGGAACCCATACTCTACTAAAATGGCATCCATCTCCGTGTCGTTGTTTCCCGGTCTTCCCAACACTTTTGTAATTTCACCTGTAGGGTTTTTTGCTTCCGGATTCCATTCAATAATTTTTGCCATTGCTTTATCACCATCCGTTGCCCCATTCAAACCGGATAGCGGAATAAAAATGTCAACACCATTTCGCGGATTGCCTGTTGAAAGAAAAGCAAATCGTTGTGATAACTGCACAATCCCGACAAACTCTGTTCGCGCACGTTCCAAAACTTCAACCACCTCTCCTTCGCCTCGTTTACCCGGACGTTGTGCAAACAAACTCACTTTCACTAAATCACCATTCATCGCATTTAATGTATGCTGGCGCTGAATGATAATGTCTTCTTCAAAATTTTCATTCACCACATATGCAGTACCACTTGAACTAATATCAATTTTTCCGGTGATGAATTGCTGAACAGGAAATAATTTATACTTACCACGGTCCACTTCCATCAACTCACCTGAAGCAGTTAAGGCAACCAATGCTGTTTGCACCGATTCACGTAAGCTGTATTCATCCAGTGTATCAAACAAAATTTGTGATTGCTCAGCAATTGGTTCGTGGGATAACTTTTTTATTACCTGCTTATAATTATAATGTTTGTATGGATGTTGTTTAGATATTTCAATGATTAAAGCTTTTAAAAGACCTATGGTATCAATGGATGTTTTTTTCTTTTTTGACATGATAAAAATTTGTGTAGCGAAATTAGATATTATGAATGTTATCGTGGCTCAGACCTGTATAGTTATGACAAAAGTTTGATGATAAATCAGGAATAGATAGGTTAGATTTGTCAAATAAGAAAAACTAGCTCAAAATGAAAACTCGAATCCTTCTTTTAAAAACTTTGTTAATGATGTTTATTAGCGAAATGTCATCTGCGCAAATAACCTTTGAAAAAACATATAGTGTAACAGGATTCGATCATGGAGTTTCAATTCTCCAAACTGCAGATAGCGGATATATCATTGCCGGTTACACTGGGGTTGGCTGGAAAGATTCAGCAGATGTGTTTGTAGTAAGAACCGATATTTATGGAGACACCTTATGGACTAAAACATTTGGGGGAGCAGGTAATGATTATGGATACGATGTTATTCAAACGTTATCTGGAGAATTCATTATTACAGGAGTCACAAAAAGCTTTGGTGCCGGAGGCTATGATGTTTATTTAATAAAACTTGATATGACTGGAAATTTATTATGGTCAAAGACTTACGGAGGATTGGGCAATGAATGGGCGAACTCTGTTCTGCAAACAAATACCGGAGAGTATATTGTAATTGGAACCACAAATACAGATAGCTTAGTTACATCACCCCAGACTTATTTAATAAAAACCGACATGAATGGTGATACTTTGTGGACAAAAATATTTTCTGGAACAATTGCAGCAACAGGGTGTTTAACAAATGATGGCGGATTTATTATTACCGGTCAAGTATATGATTTTGTTTCAGGTGAATACGATGCTTGCTTGATTAAAACAGATTCTACTGGAAATATTCTTTGGACTAAAGCCTATGGTGGTACGATGAATGATTATGGAAATGCTGTCCAACAGACTAATGATGGAGGATATATTGTTGCAGGTAACACATGGAGTTTTGGCGCAGGTAGCATGGATGTTTATTTAATAAAAACAAATAGTTCAGGTGACACCTTATGGTCAAGAACATTCGGTGGATCACAATATGACTATGGTACATCAGTTCAACAAACATCTGATGGAGGTTATATTGTTGGTGGAAAGTCCGGTAATTTCTCTGATTATTATTTAATAAAAACAGATGTTAATGGCGATACATTATGGACAAGGAGAGGAGGAACAAATTTTGAAGGAGGAACTTCAATCCAACAATCCAGCGACCAGGGCTATATCATAACTTCGTCAGGGGCAGCATATGATAACTTGCATTTATTCAAAACGGATCCTTTTGGAAATAATGGCTGTAATGGCACTACAGGAACGCTCATAAGCAACCCTATTACACAGATTACAAATAAAACAATAATTGTTATTCCCTCCAATACCATTGTAACTGTTCCGCTTACAATAGTTCATAGCGGAAGTATTATAAACACAATCTGTTTTACGACTGGAATAAATGAAATACCACAAAACCAATTATCTCAAATTTTTCCAAATCCTTTCAAGGGAGAGTTGATTTTAAAAGAAACAAAACCCCAAGGCCAAATTATTTTGTTTGACATAACCGGAAAACAAATTCTGAATCAAAAAACTTTGGATGGTGAAACAAAAATCAACGCTGAAAAATTATTGCCGGGTTTTTATTTGCTTAACTATACAGAGGGAAATACCACGGCAAATTTTAAAGTGATTAGAGAGTAAAATAATTGATGTTACCGAGTAGTAACTTACTACATAGTAACATCAAATTACCCGATCAGCAGATTTAATAAAGCTCCGCTTGAACCATAACTCAAATGCAGGATCCAAAAATTTTGGAGGTCCGTTATATAAATCAACAATTTCTTTTTTTTCCAATGCAACTTTGTTCTTTTTAACATTAGCAGAAGTTCCTAAGCCAAACTCATGCATAGCATCTGCCGAGCTTAATAATTCCGTTTCAGCAGCTATGGCTTTCAGCAAACCCACTTGTGTATTGCTCAGGTTGTCTGCTTCGCGCTGATAAAAGATTGCATTTTGATTGAGCAAATCATTCACAGAAAGATCAATAATGGAAGCAGTAACTTTTTTATCTGTATTGTTCCATACCAAATGCGCTAATTGCTGCACATAATAAGGATGGTTTTTCATTTCTTCAATTATACGGATGCTTTGTTCGGCTGTAATTTGTTTGCCTGTACGTTCAAAATTTGCGGTTATGAATTTTTGAAAATCTGGTGTGGCAATTTTTTCTAAAAACATAATATCACCAAAGCGATAAAACGGCATGGAAGATTTTGAAAAGATGTTAATCATCATGTGCCGCTTGCTACCATAAAGACAATAACTCACATTTCGGTGATGCTGCCAATGCGAGCGCAGTTTTTTCTGAAACGCAAGCTCTTCTTTAAAGAATGTCAGGTTTTGAAACTCATCAATGCAAATAACCAATTTCATTTTTTTCTTAGCGGCAATTTTCTCTGCAAAGTTTAAAACTTCATCAGCACTTCTCTTCAAGTCCTTCCAGTCTAATGAAACAGCAATCTCATCCACCGGACCAATGTTTAAGCTGAGTTTCGGAACAATCATTTTAAGTCCGTGACGAACCAATTGCTTTGCTTCATCCAATTTATCAGCTGTGGAGTTTACAATGCTTGTTATAAGTGTTTCATAAAATTCATGCTCGGTTCTGATGTTGAATAAATCAACAAAACAAAAACGTATCTGCGGATTTTTCTTTTCAATTTCATTAGCCACTTCTTTTACCAATGAGCTTTTGCCCCATCTGCGTGGAGAAATCAAAATAGTATTGACACGGTTTAAAAAATTTCTTGCAAGCCGTTCCCGCTCTGTTTTACGGTTGGTAAAAAATTTTCCGGTTACTACTATTCCGAATTCAAAAGGATTATTGTCTTGCACTTATTTTTGTTTACAACGGCAAATATAGGATAAGTTGTTTTATGTTACCTTATGGTAACTTACCATGTGGTAACATTTGACCAACTGTTTAAGGAACACTTTAAAATGAATAAATTTTCTCCCACCCAAACATGGGGGAATAAGATCCGGTTATTATTTATTATTTTGCTAACCGAAAGTAGTGAGTCTTTAAACAACTTAACTACTTAATAGCAAACAACGATACTCAAATGATACGAATTTTAATTTTTGAAGATAACCCGGATTTCATTGACAGCCTCAGCGAATTAATAACAAATTCCGAAAATATGGAGCTGGCTGGTGTTTATAATAATTGCAAAAACGTAATTAAAAATGTAGAACATCATCAGCCTGATGTAGTGCTGATGGATATTGATATGCCGGTTGAAAACGGTCTGCAGGGATTGCGTAATCTGCGTGCTGCCGGAAATGAAGTGAGTGTTTTAATGCTTACCGTTTTTGATGATAACGAACGAGTGTTCCAGGCGATATGTAATGGCGCATCAGGGTATATTTTAAAAAGAACTCCACCAGAAAAAATTATTGAAGCCATTCGTGAAGCACATACCGGTGGCGCCCCTATGACACCATCCGTTGCCAAACAAGTGCTGAAACTTTTCTCTCAACCATTTCAAAAGTCGGCTGACCTGCAATCTTTAACTCCGCGTGAGCATGATGTGCTTTCATTATTAGTTCGTGGTTACAGTTATAAAATGGCTGCTGGAGAAATGAGTGTCAGTATTGAAACCTTACGGTATCATATTAAAAATATTTACACCAAGCTGCATGTAAATTCAAAGAGTGAGGCAGTGGCAAAGGCTATACAGAATAAGATGGTATAAATCACGATACTTGCAGCAATAGTTTACACTATATGAAAAAAATTCTCTTGTTGTTTTGGTTTTTCTTAACATTTCTTCTTCCTTCCTTTTCACAAGATAATAGCTTGCTTGACTCCCTATCGACCGCTCTTAAAACACAAAAGGAAGACACAGCAAAGGTTAATACGCTGCTTGGAATTGTTCGAGAATTCATAAATACTAACCCTAAACCGGATAGTGCAATGTATTTTGGCAAGGTAGCATTAGCACTTGCAACAAAATTAAATTATCAAATGGGTATAGCATATTCACATTTGTTGACAGGTTCGACTCAATGGCATTCGGGAAATTATGAAGATGCATTGAAAAATGTTTATACTTCATTAAGCATTTATGATAAAATTATACTAACTGATAAAACAGTTGATAAATCCAAAATTTTAAAGCAAAGAGCTTTTGCTTATACTGTTATTGGAAGTATTGATTTCCATAAGGGAAATTATATGGAAGCATTGAAAACCGATAGCATAGTGTTGCAATTAAGGAAGGAAATTGGAGACAAAGATGGTATTGCAGGTGCTTACAACAACATAGGATTAGTGTTTCGTTTACAGGGTAATTATGCCGCAGCATTAAAAATTTATTCTGCGGCTTTAAGTATCAATCAAGGCACAGGAAATAAACTTTATGAAGCAAATATAATTGGTAACATAGGTGCTACTTACAGTGATATGGGCAACTATGCTGAAGCTATAAAAAATTATTTTGCCTCTCTAAAAATTAAAGAAGAAATCGGGAATAAAAACGGCATTGCTACAGCTTACGAGAACATTGGAAATATTTATAATAAGCAAAGTAATCATCCTGAAGCATTGAAATATTATTTTAACTCATTAAAAATTCTCAAAGAAATAGAAGATAATGCCGGCATTGCTGAAGTATACAATAACATTGGAACAGTTTATCAAGACCAAGACAATTATTCCGAAGCATTAAAATATCATTTTTCTTCGTTAAAAATCAAGCAGGAACTAGGAATTAAAGCAGGTATAGTAGCCTCTTATGCCAACCTTGGTAATATTTATTATCGTCAAAGTAATTTTCCAGAAGCTTTAAAAAATCATTTTGCTTCATTAAAAATCGCGGAAGAAATAGGTGATAAAGACGGTATCTCTATTTCTTGTAACACCATCGGCAATGTTTACATAAAACAGAAAAAGTACAGCGAAGCACACCAATACCTGAATAAAGGCTTATCGCTTGCTAAAGAGATTGGCAGTATGGAGCATATCAGGGATAATTATTTGGGTTTGGCAACATTAGACAGCGCACAAGGTAATTTTAAGAACTCTTTGGGCCATTACAAGCTATACTTCGCCTTT
Source organism: Bacteroidota bacterium (assembly GCA_031363705.1). Classification (GTDB taxonomy): domain Bacteria; phylum Bacteroidota; class Bacteroidia; order AKYH767-A; family OLB10; genus JANLUX01. The sequence continues at coordinate 8,801 of JANLUX010000384.1, read as the reverse complement.
CGTGATAGTTTGAAAAACAATGAAATCACCCAAAAAATTACTCAGCAAAGAATGCAGTATGATTTTGATAAAAAGGAAGCCGTTGCTAAAACCGAACAGGAAAGTAAAGATGTGATTGTACAACAACAAATACAAAAACAAAAGATTATCCGTAACTCTTTTATTGCAGGTTCAATTTTATTGTTGCTTTTAATTATCGTATTAATTAATCGAAATAAATTGAAACGCATAGTGGAAATGGAAAAAATGCGGTCGCGTTTAAGCCGTGATTTGCATGATGATATTGGCAGCACATTGAGCAGCATAAATATTTTAAGCCGAACCGCTCAAACTAATTTGAAGGAAAAACAAGACAATAAAACAAAAGCATCATTAGAAAAAATCAACGAACGCAGTCAACGATTGCTTGACAACATGAGTGATATTATCTGGAACATTAATCCCGGTAACGATACCATTGAAGAAGTAATGAGCCGGATGAGAGAATATGCAACCACTATACTGGAAGCAAAAAATATTGATTACACATTTAACTTTCCAAATGAAAAAATGGATTGCAAACTCAGCATGGAAGTAAAGAATAACATGTATTTGATTTTTAAAGAAGCAGTGAACAATCTTTCAAAATATTCGGGTTCAACACTTGCAAACCTATCATTGACATTTGACGAGAGGAACATTCATCTTAAAATTGAAGATAACGGAATTGGTTTTAATGAAGATGAAATAAAACATCGTGGTGGATTGAGCAATATGCAACATCGGGCAGAAGAAATTAAAGGAGTGATTAAAATTAATTCTGTTATTGATAAAGGAACGGTGATAGAGCTGACGATACCGAGGTATTGTTAATACGAATTGAGAAATTTAAAAACGGACTATGAAATTAAACACCTCGCTAAGTATCATCACTGTTGCGTTTATCGGCTCCCTTATTGGTTTTATACTATCAATGGCAATGCCTCAAAACGAAATTTCTGATGCATTAATGATTGGTGCATTATTTTGTGCAGCAGCATCGGGTGTGATAGCTGCTGTGTTCACAAAAAAACTTTCAAAAAGCAAATAATGGAAATATGTGATAGTTGGCGGGTTATTGGTGTTGCTTAGTTATCCGGTTAAAAGTGCTGGCTTCGATTTTCTCAGTGATTTTCTCAAAGTATCGGGTAGTGTAATTACCATCTTGGCATTAGGTCACTATATTTATTTTCACAAGTCAGATTTTAGAAACACCAAATGGATTTGGTTTATGCCCGTTATTTTATTGGGCTGTCTTTTCAAGTACATGTATTGGATTGGTGGCAATATCATTCTCTTCGGTTGTTTGTTAGCGTTAGCCATCCTGTCCATCATCCAATTGGTTAAGCTTAAGAAGCACACTCGTGTTCATGTATTGCTTTTAGTGTGGCAGCTTGCCATGTGTGTTTGCATTGCCGTTTTTTATTTTCGTTATGTAAAGTGCGATTATTTTTTAATGGGCTATATATTTACATGGCTTGCACTTGTTGACATTTTGCTTCAGCATGAAAAAAATATGTTGGAGGATAATGAATTCAAGTAAGTTTTTTTCTTGCGAAGCCAACTTTAAACTTTGAACCCTTAGACTTTGAACCCTTTTCTTTCCCCCCTTTTTATGTGGGTTATAAAACTTTTTCTTCCTCCTATCATTGCTGTATAATTATAAATAATTCTTCCTCCCGGTTCAGCCGGATAAAAACCCATCATTATGAAAATAAAAAAACTACTATCTGCAACGCTGCTTATTGCAGGTTTGCTCAATGCAAAAAATGTTTCAGCGCAAACCTGGAACTTAACAGGAAATGCGGGCACTACTGCATCTCATTATCTTGGCACATCTGATTCAAAGGAATTAAGAATTAAAACTGCCAATATTGTTCGTATGTCTATTGGTGCCAACGGATATGCAAATTTTAAAACAGGCTATCTTACTATTGGCGATGTTAATCCTGTAATTGTTAAGCAAACAGGAAACGATTTAAATATTTTGCCTTATGCACCTACCAGCGGAACACCAGGAAATATCATTCTTGCTAAAGCTTCAGGACTTTTTAAAGCGGGTAATGTAGGTATTGGAACACTAACTCCTGCGCTTGCAAAATTACAAGTGGAGGGTTCTGTTGGAAACACAATTGCATTATTTAGAAGAACATCTACCGGTGCAGGGGTTTCATTGATTGGTGATGCACCGGGTGTATATTTCAATATGTATTATAACAGCGGACAAAAAGCAATGTCGCCTGGCTATGGTTCTCAAATTTATCTTGATAAAAATACCGGCACAATGGGTTTTGGGGTTACCACTAACAGTGCAGCAGGTGCTGGTGATGCTTTAGTTTCAGGAAACGCTTTACTCATAAATTCTGTGGGCAATGTGGGCATCAATTATTACAATGGACCGAGTACTTTAGATGTACAACTTAAATCCGGCACCTCAGCTACTGCAAGCTTTTGGGGAACCAACACAGGTTTTGCATCGCACTTTTGCTATGGTGGAAATGAGGACACTTACATAAGAGGGGGAAAGACTTCTTCTAATGTAATTATAGCTGACTTAACAAACAATGTTGGAATTGGTACAACAAACCCTGCTTACAAATTAGACGTGTGTGGAACGATGCGCGCCAAAGAAGTGCGTGTTGCAACAGGATGGTGCGATTATGTTTTTGCTGATAATTATAAACTGCCTGCATTGAGTGAAGTTGAAGAGTTTATTAAAGCCAATAAACATTTGCCTGAAGTAACACCTGGGGCAATCATTGAAAGCGAAGGTTTGGAAATAGGAAAGACATCTGCACAGATGATTAAGAAAATTGAAGAGCTAACTCTTTACGTAATTGACTTGCAAAAGCAGGTGAATGATTTAAAGAATAATAAGAACTAATATTAATAAAGGAAAACAAGATGAAAAAATTCATGAAAAATTTATTGGTGATTGTTTTTGTTTTCAGCTGTCCTATTTACTTGGCAGCTCAGAATAACAATCCAAATGTACGAGATGTGAAAATAGTTATGGGTCCTCACTCAGGGACTATTAAGAGCGATGCACAAATAGAAAGCAATATTGAATATGGAAAGCAAAATATGAATTATACTAACTATGTTGTAACCGCAATTGTAGTGAACCAACCCGGTGCTGCAATTATGAGATTGTTTTTTGATGATGTTAATCTTGGGAATAAGAGTTTCATTTTAATAAAATCTGCTTTAGATGGTGGAACTCAACGATTGAATGCACTCACCTTAGAACAATGGGAAAACTCAAGTGCGTTTTTTAATGGTGATGAGGTTGAAATACAACTACTGATTGCACCAAATGAGGTAAATGTGGGATTAACTGTAAATTCAATTTATTGGATAAGCGGAGATCCGTTAACTCCGGAATCGCAATGTGGAGCCACAGATGACAGGGTAACGAGCACAACCAATCAGGTTGGAAGGATTATGCCGGTGGGATGTTCCGGTTGGCAAATACCCAATGGAAGTTTTTTGACTGCAGGGCATTGTGTAGGTTCAACCATGTCAATTCTTCAATTTAATGTACCACAGTCATTAGCAGATGGAACCACTGTTGCTGCCAATCCCAATGATCAGTATCCGATAATTTCTAGTAGCATAGTCTTCCAAAATTCTAATGGTACAGGAGATGATTGGTGTGTATTTAAAGTTAATCCTAATTCAAACACCAATCTTCTGCCTTTTGAGGCCAATGGACCTCCAAATGCATTCAATCAAAATTTTTATCGTTGCACTAAAGATATCCTTCCCTCCACATCCGGTAATACAACTCGTATTACAGGTTTTGGGGTAGATCAGGTTCCTGCAGGCAGCACGGGAGGTTTAAATTCAAAGAATCAGACAAATCAAACCGCTATCGGAGGATTTGATGCTGAAACAGGTTCAGGAAGTTCAGTCGGTCTTCTATACACGGTAGATACAGAAGGAGGTAATAGCGGAAGTCCGGTTATCATTCAGGGAACCAATAACACAATTGGCATCCATACTAATGCCGGATGTACAAACACTGGAGGGGCTAATCAAGGCACTAGCTTTGAAGAAGATGATCTTGAAGTTGCTATTCAAAATTCAGCAGGGTCAAACACTACATATGTAGATGCGAACCATCCTTCATTTTTTACAATTGGCACAATGTTGAATCCCTATCATGCTTTAAGTTCAGCAATCACTAACGCAGCATCCGGGAACACGTTAAGTATTGTTGAAGGCTTGTATGCTGAGAACATTGTAATAAACACTAACCTCGTATTAAAAGCGCCCGTAGGCCTGGTAGTGATAAGTCCAAATCCTTCACCAATACTTGTTGCAAAAATTACAGAACCTGAAGCATCAGCTACTGAAAGCAAGATGGTTGCTAATCATAATTTAAAAGTAAGCCCTAACCCAGCAGCCAACTTCATCATTGCTAAAATATCAGATGGCAATTCTAGAACACTGTATAAAATTTACAACAGCACCATGCAATTAGTTAAGCTGTTAAATGTGGAAACTGGAATTGAAAATAAAATCCCAATAAGTGATTTATCACCCGGTATCTATTTAATTGATGCACAAACTGGCGGTCAATCATACAAAACAAAGTTTGTGGTGAGCAGATAATTGTGTAAAATTTAAAATCAATTTAAAACCATGAAAAGCGGGGTGTGATAATTTCTTCGCTGCAAAAACAGAAACTGAAAATTATATGCAAAAGTTTGTGATCGCACGTTAGTAATCTTTTATACTCAACCTAATGTCAATGCCGGATGTTTTTTATCCGGCACTTTTTATAATGTCAAAGTTGTATTAGGCAAATGTTCTAATAAAACCTGTTTAAGCATCAGATAAAGTTTTGTTTTGTACCAAATGAAATAGCTGGCATATTATTGAACAATCACACTCGCCTTTTCAATCTGCCCGTTAACAGGAGGATTAAATTTTGTGACTTTAACAATTACTTGTGAGCATTGCGGATAAGCTGATTTCAATTTTTCTAAAATTCTTCCTGCAACATGTTCAATCAGTTTGGAAGGAATGTTCATTTGTTCGCGAACGATTTGATGTATAACAGCATAATCCGCAGTATGAGCTAAATCATCCGTTGCCATTGCCGTTGTTAAATCAAGATGCAGGGTTATATCAACAGAAAAATGTCCACCAATTTTTGTTTCTTCTTCCATGCATCCATGGAAAGCATAACATTCAATGCCTTCAATTTGGATGATGTGATTTGTTTTGTTCATGTTTTCTATATGGCTGTCATGCTGAGGTACGAAGCATCTCTACTATCGCGAAGTGCAGAGAGATGCTTCGTACCTCAGCATGACAAAATAGAGCTAGTGATTTTGTTTTGCCCATGCATCTTTCAATGTTACTGTTCTGTTAAACACCAAATGATCTTTAGTGGAATCAAGATCTGTACAGAAATATCCTTTACGCATAAACTGAAATTTATCTCCCGGTTTTGTGTCTTTTAATGATTGCTCTGCTTTTGCATTGGTGATAACATGTAAGCTTTCCGGATTTAACAACGTTTTAAAATCGCCTTCTTCAGCAGCAGGATTTTCAACTTTGAATAAGCGTTCATATAAACGTACTTCTGCATTTACAGCATGTGCAACACTCACCCAGTGTATCACACCTTTGGTTTGCAAGCCGCTTTTATCATGTCCGCTTTTGCTTTCAGGAAAATAAGTGCAATGTATTTCTGTGACACTCCCTTCCGCGTCTTTTTTAAAATCATCGCAACGAACAATGTATGCACTCTTTAACCTCACCATCAAACCAGGACCTAACCGAAAAAATTTCTTTGGTGGTTCTTCCATAAAATCTTCGCGCTCTATCCACAACTCAGCACTGAAATTCAAATCACGTGTTCCTGCATTTTCTGCTTCGGTATTATTTTCTGTGGACAATAATTCTGTTTGACCTTTCGGATAATTGGTGATGATTAATTTAATTGGATCAAGTACCACCATCACACGCGATGCGGTTTTGTTCAGATCCTCACGTACACAAAACTCAAGTAAGCTCAGATCAATAATATTTTCTCTGCGTGCTATTCCTGTCTTATCACAAAAATTACGGATGCTTTCAGGAGTGTAACCTCGCCTTCTCATTGCTGTGATGGTTGGCATACGTGGGTCGTCCCAACCGTTCACATGTTTCTCATTTACCAATTGCAAAAGCTTGCGTTTGCTCATCACTGTGTATGAAAGATTTCGTCTTGCAAACTCGTACTGGTGACTCGGATAAATTTCCAGATTCTCAATAAACCAATCGTACAAAGGACGATGCACTTCAAACTCCAATGTGCAAATGGAATGTGTTATCTGTTCGATGGAATCGCTTTGTCCGTGTGCAAAATCATAGAGCGGATAAATGCACCACTTGTTTCCGGTACGGTGATGTGCAGTGTGTTTGATGCGATACATAAGCGGATCACGAATCAACATATTGGGTGAAGCCATGTCAATTTTTGCACGCAACACTTTTTCACCATCTTTAAATTCTCCATTGCGCATACGTGCAAACAGGTCGAGATTTTCCTCTACACTTCTGTTGCGATAAATACTTTCTTTACCCGGTTCTGTAGGAGTTCCTTTGGTAGCAGCAATTTCTTCTGCTGTAGAATCATCAACATAAGCTAATCCTTTTTTAATCAGTATTACAGCAAACTCATAAAGCTTTTCAAAATAATCGGAAGCATAAAATTCGTTTGCCCATTCAAAACCTAACCAACGAATATCTTCTTTAATACCTTCTACATATTCTGTTTCTTCTGTTTCAGGATTGGTGTCATCAAAACGAAGATTTGTTTTTCCTCCGAATTCCTTTGCAAGCCCGAAGTTTAAACAAATAGAAGTTGCATGACCCATGTGAAGATAACCATTAGGCTCAGGTGGAAAACGTGTCAACACACGTCCATCATGCTTTTTATTTTTAATGTCTTCTGCAATTATCTCTTCTAAAAAATTGGGGCCTTTTTCTGTGGTCATTTTATTAATGTGATAAACGATTACCGAACGTCAAAATTAATTGATTTGATATTGGGAGTAGCGAACTTTCTAAGGCAGAAACTTATTTATATATCGTAACTTAGCCACATGAATTCGTTACGCTACCTCCCTCATTACACGTATGAAGATTATAAAATCTGGGAAGGGGATTGGGAACTCATACAGGGAATTCCATATTCAATGAGTCCTGCCCCCGGCAAAAGGCATCAACGTCTTGGTGGTCGATTGTTTAAAATTATTATTGATTCACTTTTTCAAATTAAAAACCATTGTAAAGATTGTGAGGCGTTTTATGAATTAGATTGGATTATTTCAGATGATACAGTATTGCGTCCAGATATAATGATTGTATGTGGTAGTTCAAACGAAGAGTTTCAGAAATTGCCTCCCACATTAATTGTTGAAATTTTATCTCCATCTACTGCCATAAAAGACCGCACTGTGAAATTTGATATTTACGAACAACAAAAGGTAAAATACTATCTGATTGCTGACCCTATTGCCCAAACGATTAAAGTTTTTGAATGGAATGAAAACGGGTATGTGGAAAATGCAATTGGAATATTTAACTTAAATGATGATTGTGTTTTGAAGTTGGATTTGAGTTCTATTTTTAATTGAGTTAAACCACCTAATTATTCTTTTTAGTTTTTAATAGTCTTCTGCAATTATTTCTTCTAAAAAATTGGGTCCTTTTTCTGTGGTCATTTTATTACTATTAAATTTTTAAGAATTAAGAGCACTCGTTTTATAACCCTCCAACTCCTTCAATGCAAACTCGATTCTTTCTTTCATCTCCACTTTTCCAAGCAACGCAACCATATCAAACAACGCAACTCCATTTGCAACTCCAGTTAACAACACTCTAAATAATTGCAACACATCACCTGGCTTTAAATTATTTTGTGTTGCAGTTTCTTTAAAACTTATTTCTGTGCTGGTTGCAGAAAATTCTTCCATCGCATCAAACGCAATCATTAATTTTTTGAAGAAGTCGGCAGCAGTTGTGTTCCATTTTTTTACAATTACCTTTTCATCATAAGTTGTGGGTGCAACAAATAAATAAATTCCGGTGTTCCATAATTCGTGTTCAAAATGTACACGGTCTTTTAATAATGCAACAGCTTGTGTAACATAAGTGAGTTGTACACGATAATCTGTTTCATCACATTTCAATTCTTGTTTGATAACAGGAATAAAACGTTCTGCAATGGCTTCGTTGTTTTGCTTACGCAGATATTGCTGGTTGAACCATTTTGCTTTTTCAGGATCAAATTTTGCTCCTGCTTTGTGTACACGTTCAAAAGAAAATGCTTCAATCAATTCAACCATTGAAAAAATTTCTTTTTCTGTTCCATCATTCCAACCAAGAAATGCAAGCATGTTTACAAATGCTTCAGGATAATATTCGCGTTCGCGATAACCGGAAGAAATTTCTTTGGTAACAGGATCAGTCCATTGCAATGGAAAAACAGGAAATCCCAAGCGATCGCCATCCCGTTTGCTGAGTTTTCCGTTGCCATCAGGTTTTAATAATAACGGAAGATGTGCATACTGCGGCATCGAATTTTCTAATCCTAAATATTTATAAATCAAAATATGTGCTGGTGCAGAGGGTAACCATTCTTCACCACGGATTGCATGCGTTATCTCCATCATAATATCATCCACTATGTGTGCAAGATGATAAGTGGGCATTCCGTCAGCTTTAATCAAAACTTTATCATCAACCTGTGAAGAATGAAAAATGACTTCACCACGAATCAT